>CADBMS010000139.1 GCA_902795935.1 uncultured Methanobrevibacter sp. | reverse complement strand
AAAAAAGAGCTAAAAAAAGGGACATTACAGATTAAATAGTCAAACAATTTTCATAAAAAAACAATATATGTGCAAATAAATAATGCAGAATCAGTTATAAGTGTAATAAAAAGACTATTATAATGAACAAACCATAGTAGGAGCCTAAAACTATCCAACAAAGAAACAAAACTCAAAAACACAATCTATAATATCTAACAAACATCACAAAAATAAAAAATAGGATTTCTACAAAGTTAACATTTATTTTATTTACACTTGACAATAGTATTAATAATATATAATTTAAGAGATAATACTATGTTAACTGATGATGATTTAGAAAAAATTTCAAGGATGATTAGATAAGAATTATTTATGTATAAATTAGTTGATAATCTAATTTTTTCTTTTGAAAAAGCAATGATTACTCCTAATCAAATGAAAAAAGAGTCACAAAATTTAAATAAAGCTATTAATGATTATATTGAAACTGGTGATATGACAAATCTAAGAGATTTAGTTAGTCGTGTTGAAGAAGAAGCAACTATTCGCAAACAAGAACAAGATAACCGTTCAAAGATGAATGAAAGTCTTGGTAAAGTTAAAGAAAGTTTCAAGAATAAAAACCAAATATTTTAATAGATAATTAATCTAACCTTATATAGTATGTAATAAGATATTAATCATTTTTTTTAGAAGGTAATAATTATGGCAGTTGCAAAGAAAGTATTAGTTGTTCTTTTAATAATATCTTTTTTTCTAAGTATTGGTGTTCTTCTTGTTGGGGGTGTTGGTAGTGATATTCTTGTTTTAGGGGCTGATCCATCGGAAAAACGTCCAGGTATTGGAGGTATTGATATGGCGTATGTGATTAGTTTTGGAGGTTTGTCATTTGTTGAGAAAAATGCATTATATCCTGGGGGTATGACACATCCGTCAGCTAAGCCACCTTCAGGAATTGGAACATCAAAATTATATTTACATGACTCTTTTTGGAGTGCAGATTTGGATAAAGATGCTCAATTAGCTAGAGAAATAGTTAAATATAATACAAATTATAATCCTGGTATGGTTATTGTATTTACGCCTGATGCAATTGATTCGATGTTATCTGCCATAGGTTCTAATATTACTAATTCAATTGAAGTCATGAGGTCTGATCAAAGTGATTTGGGTATGACTAGGGGTGATGCAGTGGATTCAACTGCAAATGAATTAATGAGTGCTGTATTTTCTCCTAAAATAGTTTTATTAGGAATGTCTGCTTTAAAATCTTATTTGATGGGTGAAATTTATATATTCTTATAAATTTCATCATATTATTTAAAATTAGAAAAAAAGAATATAGATTTTATCAATAATCATCCTAAACTAGTTCTATGTATGGTGTTTGGGTTAATATTGATTATGAATGGATCGGGTAAATCGATATTTATTGTTTCTTTTATTACTTCTTCAATTCTTTCAACAAAGATAAATTCTATTTCATTTATTATTTCGTCTGGTATTTCATCTAAGTCTTTTTTGTTTTCTTTAGGTAATATTATTTTTTTGATTCCTGCTTTATGTGCGCCTATTACTTTTTCTTTGATTCCACCTACTGGTAAAACAATTCCTCTTAGTGAGATTTCACCGGTCATTGCAAGTTTAGGGTCAACCTTTTTATCTGTAACTAGTGATGCAATGGTTGTTAATAATGCTATACCTGCTGATGGCCCATCTTTTGGTATTGCTCCAGATGGTACATGTATATGCAAATCTTTTTTATCAAATTGTGCACTTTCTAAGCTTAAGGCCATTCTTGAGCGTATTAATGTTTGTGCGATTGTGGCTGATTCTTTCATAACATCTCCCAGTTGTCCAGTTAATGTTAGTTTTCCTGTTCCGGGCATAAATGCTCCTTCAATAAATAAAATATCTCCACCCATAGGAGTCCATGCTAAACCTGTTACAACACCCGATGGATTTTCTTGAGATATGTTTTGGTTTTGGATTATTTCACGACCTAAAATATCATATAACATATCTGTAGTTACAGTATGTGGCATTTTTTCTCCAAGAACAACTTTTTCAGCAGTATTACGTGCAATAGCAGCTATTTTACGTTTAAGATCTCGAACTCCTGCTTCTTTAGTATAATTTTCAATAACATGTTTTAGTGCATCATCAATTATATCTAATTGACTAGTATTTAGTCCATGTTCTTCTAGTACTTCGGGTATTAAGTGGTTTTTTGCAATATTGAATTTTTCATGATTCGTGTAACTTCCAATTTCTATGATTTCCATACGATCTTTTAATGGCGCAGGTATATCTTTTAGATAGTTAGCTGTTGCAATGAAGAATACATCAGATAAATCATAAGGAACATTTAAGTAATTGTCTGAGAAGGTATTGTTTTGCTCTGGATCTAATACTTCAAGCAGGGCACTAGCAGGGTCTCCATTAAATGATTGCATTAGTTTATCTACTTCATCCAATACAAATACAGGATTAGTTTCTTTTGATTTTTGCATTCCTTTGATTATTCTTCCAGGTAATGCCCCAAGATATGTTCGTCTATGGCCACGTATTTCTGATTCATCTTTTACTCCACCTAAACTAATTCTCACATATTTACGTTCAAGTGCTTTAGCAATACTTTTACCAAGACTAGTTTTTCCAGTTCCAGGTGGACCAACTAGTAATAATATTGATCCTTGTTTGTTTTGTTTTAACTTCATAACCGTTAAATGCTGTATAATTCTGTCTTTTATTTTATCCAAGCCATACTGATCTTCATCAAGAATTTTTCTAGCTTTTTTTATATCAATATCATGTGATTCACTTTTTTTCCAAGGAAGACTAACTAAGGTGTCTAGATATGTTCTAATTATATTTTCCTCGGGACTATGAGGTGTTTGTCTTTTAAGTTTAGATACTTCGTCTAGTGCTGTCTCTTTAACATCATCAGGCATTCCAGATTCATTTATGAGAGTGTAATAATCTTTTTTGCTGCTTCTTTCTTTTCCGTCTAGTTCGTCTTGTATTACATTTAATTGTTCTTTTAGTATTGCTTCTTTTTGCTTTTTATTCATTTCTTCATTGACTTTAGTTGCAATTTCAATTTGTAATTTAATGGTTTCTTTTTGTTCATTAAGTAATTCTATAATTTTCAGACTTTTCTCTTTTATAGATCTTAATTCAAGGAATTCCTGTCTTTCAGGTATAGTTAATCTAAGATATGGGAATAATTTAGCACTAATCCATGTTATATTAGTCATATTTTTAATTTTACTTAGGAATTGCTCTGATTCTTTGAATTCTTTACCAATTTCAACCACTAATTTTTTTATCGTTTTAATGACTTCTTCAGTTTCTATTTCATTTAAATCATTAATATCTGATAAAACATGATATTTTGCTTTGTAGTACATATCATCAGCTATTAATTCATCTATGACTACACGGTCTATGACATCTATATTGAATTGATACGTGTTGTTTAATTCTTGTGTATTGTTTATTTGGATAATTGTTCCTACTTTATAGAAATCTTCTGAGTTGTATATGTCTGTAGGATTAGTGGTTTTTGTTGCAAGTATGATTCCTTTAAAGTCGTATTTTGCAAGTCTTTTATAAATATCGCTTCCTTTTATTTTTTCTATTTTAAGATTTCGGTTTATTTTATGTAATATTATTTTTTCAGGCACGGTTATTATTGGTAATTCATCATAATTTTGATTTTTTTCCATTTAATACCTCTCCCTTTTATTTATTTTATTTTTAAATTTATTTTATTATGTTTTTTTTTATTCTTATTATGTTTAAATAGTATTTTTTAAGTATTACACTTTAAATACAAAAGGTTATTAAAATATTTTTATTACAATAATCATTTATAAACATTTGTATTTTAACTACAAAAAGTTATTAAAATATCATGTCAATCATATCAATAAAAAAAGTTATTTATTTAATAAAACAAAAAAATTAATTATGATACTAATAGTGGGGGGAGCAGGATATATAGGTTCCCATATCAACAAATACCTAAATGAAAAAGGAGAAGAAACAATAATCCTAGATAATCTATCTCAAGGACATAAGGAATTTGTAAAATGGGGAAAATTTATAGAATGTGATTTAAACAACATCAATGAAATAGAAGAAATATTTAAAAACAATAAAATAGATGCAGTAATGCATTTCTCTGCATACTCACTAGTAAAAGAATCAGTAATAAATCCTAAAAAGTACTATGAAAACAATGTAAAAAATACTCTAAACCTATTATCAATAATGCTAAAATATAATGTAAACAAATTCATCTTCTCATCAACATGTGCAGTATATGGTAATCCACAAGAATTACCCCTAAAAGAAGAACACTCTCTAAACCCAATAAATACGTATGGTATAACAAAACACATGGTTGAAACAATACTAAAAGATTACTCCATTGCGTACTCTGATTTCAATTATGTATCGCTAAGATACTTCAACGCAGCAGGAGCAGATCCACAAAGTGAAATAGGAGAATGGCACACACCAGAATCACACTTAATCCCATTAATACTAGATGTGGCCGTTGGTAAAAGAGAAAACATACACATATTTGGAACAGATTACGAAACAAGAGATGGAACATGTGTAAGAGATTATATACATGTTCTAGACTTAGCACAAGCACATTATAATGCACTAAAATTCCTAGAAGAAAACAATAAAAGTGAAATATTCAATCTAGGAAATGGAACTGGATTTACTGTCAAAGAAATAATAGATGTATGTCAAAAAGTCACAGGATGCAAAATAAAAGTTATAAATGATGAACCACGCCCAGGAGACCCACCAATATTAATAGGAAGTTCACAAAAAGCAAAAAAAATATTAAAATGGGAACCACAATACAGTAACATAGAAGAAATAATAAAAACCGCATGGAACTGGCATAAAAATAACTTTTGAAAATAATTTTTTTTTGGAGATAATCAATGGTAATAGATAATATACACTTAAAAAATAAACTTTTAAAATTTAAAGATACTTTTATTGAATATAAGAAATATTGGTTAGTTTATTTAGTTTTTATAACATTAACAACTTTATCCACACTTTCAAAGGATAATTTTATTCACCCTAAATTCGAATTAATTACATTTATTTTTATCTCAATACTAGGAACTTTCTGCATAATTTACTATTTCATGAATGGTTCTGATAAAGAATTACATAAATTCGCTTTTATTATAATATTGTGTTTTGGTGTATGTTCTGCTTTAATTGGACCTATTTCTGATGTTCCTGATGAACAGGAACATTTAATACGGGCTGAGATTACTTCAAGGGGAATATTAATACCACACTGGACTGGTGAAGACAGAGGTCTAAGTTTACCTTACATAATAAAAGACGGGCAAATAGAATCAGTTCCTGGGCTTGGATATGAAACAATTGAATCCATACGATTTTTGGATCTAGTATCTATAAATGAAACTATATTTAGAACAAATACAATATTTACAACTAAACAAGATACAGAAAAAATAAATAAAACACCCATTATAGTAGGTAGTGCTTTTGAACATAATCCTTTTTATGGTTACTTACCTCAAGCATTAGGAATTTTAATTGCAAAACTTCTTAATTTAAATGTTATATGGATGTTATGGTTAGGTCGAATCTGTAACCTACTATGTTATGCAACACTAATAACACTAGCAATAAAAAAAACACCATATCTAAAAATACAATTATTAACAGTTGCTTGCATTCCTATAACAATTTATCAAGCAGCATCGTTAAGTATTGATTCAATGATATTTGGTTTAGGAATACTGAGTGTTGCTTATTTCATTTACATGTACAAAACCAAAGAATTAAATCACAAAAATATTATTACATATACACTCATCTGCTTATTACTAGGACTCTGTAAACTACCATACTTAGCATTCATCTTCCTACTACTATTCATACCCAAAGAAAATTTCAAAGAAAAGAAAAAATTAATAATTTACATAATGTTAAGCATAATACTAGTCAGTATAATAGGAATATTATTCAACAAATACTACGCTACACCTAAATTATTACACTCATTAATAGCAATTAAATATTTTGAGTCATCACAACAATTTAATTACATAGTTAACAATCCAACTATGATATTTACTTTTTTTCAGTCAATTTTTTTT
>CADBMS010000138.1 GCA_902795935.1 uncultured Methanobrevibacter sp. | reverse complement strand
TTATATACTTATTATTCATGACTATTCATAAATTTGGGCTTCCTAAGTTTGAATTAGATTTAAGTTTTATAAAATCAACTTTAATAAATTCATTACCATTTGGATTAACAGCATTCTTTTCTACTATATACTTTTCAATAGACATTGTTATGTTATCTTATTTACTTGGAGATTATGCAACAGGACTTTACAAATCTGCTTATAATATTATAATGGTTTTCGCAACATTTTTTATAGTTTATAATGCAGTATTTTTCCCAGTTATGAGTAAATTCTTTAAAAAATCACAAAATCTTCTTAAAATAAGTTATGAATTATCTGTTAAATATCTTATTTTATTAATATTGCCTCTTAGTGTGGGAGTTTTTTTATATGCAGAATCTCTTATATCTTTAATATATAGCAATCAATATTCTTTGGCTTCATTATCAGTTAAAATACTTATATGGGCTGTTGTATTTTTATTTATTAATGGTGCAGCTTCAGCACTACTTAATTCAATCAATAAAGAGTTTGTAGTCACTAAAATTTATATTTATGCTGCATTCTTTAATGTAGTTCTTAATTTAATATTAATACCTCTTTTTAATCATGAAGGTGCGGCAATATCAACAGTTTTAAGTGAAATATTAATTACATTTTTAACATTATATGCTATTTTTAAAACAGAATATATGCCTGGAATCGATTTAGTAAAATCCGTACTTAAATTAATGGTATCTGCAATTATTTTAGCTGTTTTATTGTGTTATATTAATGTATCCATGTTTTTAGCTATTCCAATTACAATTGTGATTTATATTATTTTATTATTTGTCACGAGAGTTTTCGATGATAATGATAAATATGTTCTTAGTCAATTGCTAGAGAAATGAGTTAACTCGTATTTTAATTTTATAATCCATATGATTTATTGGTCTAATTGTTGATTATGATCATATTCTAAACCAAAAGGACAAGTATGTGCGGTTACTCCATGAATAATATCTAATTCATCAATAATTGTATTTTGAACTGTATGAACAATTTTATGGGATTCTTCAAGTGTCATTTCAGGAGGTAATTCTATATGTAATGTTACTGTTGCATAAGCTCCAAAATAGTTAATCCTAACATTATGCGTTCCACATACTTGAGGCACTGAATTAGATACTTTTATAATTTCATCCACTATTTCTTGAGATGGAACTGTGCCCATTATATTATTTAAATTATCACGTGCAACATCAATTGCAGTTTTAACAATTAATGAACCAATTATAAGTGCTATTATTGGGTCTAATTGAGGATAACCATTTTGGGCTATTAAAACACCTATTAAAATTGCAACTGAAGATAAAATGTCTGCTCTTTGATGTTTACCATCTGCAATAATAGCAGGACTTTTTGATTTTTCACCTAAATGGATGATATACTGGCTAATTATAAAATTAACAATAATTCCTATAATGGCCATAATTGCAGCTAAAAAGCTAGGTATTGTTATGGCTCCTCCAAAAAATAATTTATCAATCGCTCCACTTATTATTTCGTATGATATAAGTGCTAAAAATATAACTATAATCAAACCAGATATGGATTCTGCTCTACCATGACCTAATGGGTGGTCTTTATCTGCGGGTTTACTTCCTATTTTAAATCCAATATATGCAATTATTGATGTTGTTATATCTGATATTGTATGTGCTCCTTCAGATATTAAAGCATAACTTCCAGATATTATTCCAATACTTATATTGAATATTGTTAAGAAAATATTACCTATAATTCCTATTTTAACTGCACGTTTTCCAATTCTATTCCTTTCTTCTCTATTCATTTTCATCTAGAAAAACTTTATTTCAACAAAAAGTAATATAATAATTTATTTTAGTATTATTAATGTCTATTATTGTTTTTATTATTATTTATAACTATTCTTAAATTAATACTTTTTAACAAAAACAATTATTTTTTAAAAAATTAAAATTTATTAAAAAAAAGGATATGGGAGTTATTAAACTCTTAAAAACAATATTTATAGTTTAATACATTAATTACATAATTACTAATATTATTATAAAATTTATTTATTATAATTAATTATAAAATAAAAAAAGAGAAATATGGTGTCTCTTTTTATTATTTAACAAATTATGAACTTGCATTTATTAAAACAAAAGTATATTTTTTTTCATAATCTTTCATTTGTTTTTCAATACTTGTAAGTTTAGTTGATGTTTTATTCATTTGTTTTTCATAATCAGTCATTTTTGAAAGTGCTTCATTTACAGTAATATTATTTTTATCAAGTTTTTCAATAATATCCATAACTCCACTCACTACATTAAGCATATTTTTTCCTTCTTTTAAATATTCAGCAGATAATCCAATATATTCTTTACGTGTACTGTTACTTATAGAATTATTCAAATTCTCTAATATTTTAAGATCTTTATCAATAATTGATGTTGTTTTTTCTATTTTAGCATTCACATCACTGCTGTTATTTAAATTTAAAGAAGAATTATTAGTAAATTCTTTTTCAATTAGTTTAGTATCATTTAACACAATACTCATTTGTTCATTGTATAGTTCATCTTCATTAGGGACAAGTTTTATATATCCAAAAACACTCACTGCTGCTACAACAAGTATTGCTACAATAACGGCTATAATTTTTTTATTCATAATTTCACCTATAACAATTGTGATTTGAAATTGTTAATTAGAATTTTCATATTTAAATCTTTAATGTATCTTTGGAGGTTACTAATATAAAAACTAAGATTATTTGAGTCTGTAAAATTTTATGGGATTATTTTATTTTTCCGTGTTTTTGGCTTATTTTTTCAGTTAGTAGTGTAGGGAGGTTAGTATTCCTTGTTTGGTTTTGTATGTTTTCTTTATTTTTTCTAGTGTGCTTGTATGTAGTAATTTTCTACTTGTTTGATGTTTTTTCTATATTTTTATCAGCTAAGTATTGTATGTATTGTTTGAAATGATTTATGATGTGTTGTCTTATAAAATCTTTTAATACTGCAGATATGGCAGTATAATTTTGTAAATATTCTTTAAATTCGTTTATTGTATCTTTACTTGAATTGTCTAAAACAATTTAGGGCTCTGAATTTTTTAGTTCTCAGATAGTTATTGTATGGCTATTTTTGAGTAAAATCCTTGGGACATGAGTAGTGCTCCTAAAAATACATTTAGGTATACTGTTTTTCGACTGATTTTGCTGTGTATTTCTGTATTTCTCTTAAATTGAGTCCTTGTTTTTGTAATTTGAATAAATCTTCTATTTTCCACGTATTGGTTTGCATATGTTAGTATAAACTGATAGTTTTTTAATTTTTAAAAATTAATCTTAGTCTATACAGATAGTTTTTTAATTTTTAAAAATTAATCTTAGTCTATACGGATAGTTTTTTATATTTATTAAATCATATCTTAGTATAAGATGATAAATAAAATAGGGGGAATGTTATTTTATATGTCTAAACTAATTAAAAGAAAATCATATATGGAACAATTCAATGATTATCTTGATTCAGACTTTGTTAAAGTTTACTTAGGAATTAGACGATCTGGAAAAACAAGCTTACTTTACAATATAATAGATGAACTTCAAATTATAGGTATAAAAAAGGAAAATATTATTTTCATATCCTTTGAGTCCTCAGAATACAAAAACATAACAGATTCCAAAGAATTAGATAAGATAGTATTTGAAAAAATAAAAAACAGTACTGGTAGAATTTATTTATTTTTTGATGAAATTCAACAAGTAAATGATTGGGAAAAATCAATTAATGGCTATAAGGTTTCTTTAGATTGTGATATTTACATAACAGGATCTAATTCAAAATTATTATCTGGAGAATTAGCTACACACTTAGCAGGTCGTTATTTAAAAATTAATGTTTATCCATTCTCATTTAAAGAATTCCTGCAATACCATGAAGAAATTGAAGGTGAAACATTAACTAAAGATTTAATAAACGAATTATACATGAAATATTTCAATTACGGAGGAATGCCAGGTATTTTAACATTGAAAAATTCTTTAATGAAAATTGAAGGTTTAAAAGACATATATGATTCCATATTATTAAATGATGTTATATCGCGTTTTCAAATTAAAAGAATTGATTTATTACAAAGATTTATAAAATATATGATTGGAAATATTGGTGAAACATTCTCATCTAAAAGTATTAGAAATTACTTAAAAGGAAATAATATTCGAACAACACAAGACACTCTACTAAAATATAACAAATACATCCAGCAAACATTTTTCCTTTCAAAATGTCGCCGTTTTGATATTAAAGGAAAAAAAGTTCTTACAATTAATGAAAAATATTACTTAATGGATCATGGATTTCACACAGCATTAATTGAAAAAAGTGCCAGAAAAATACCACGAATATTAGAAAACATTGTTTATGTTGAACTTTTAAGAAGAGGATACGCAGTAACTGTCGGCAAAACAAAAAATGATAAAGAAGTGGATTTTGTTTGTGAAAAATATGGTAAATACAAATACATTCAAGTATCATACAGATTAACAACTGAAGATACTCTAGAACGAGAAATTAGTCCTTTTTTTAAAATTCAAGACAAATATGAAACTTACTTAATTACAACTGAAAATCATGATTTCTCAGAAAATGGCGTTAAACACCTAAACATAATAGACTTCCTATTAGGCAACGAAATATAAAAAAATAAAAAAAATAGGATTTCTACAAGGCCAAAAAAAAATGAAAAAAGGAATAAAAGGAATTTTATTGTTTATTCACTTTTACGGTGATAATAACCAATTCCGAACAATGCAAGGATTGCTATAATTCCAGCAATTGCAATTGCAGATACTCCAGTTTCGTTTGATGATCCTTGTGGGGTGTATACTTCATAGCTTTTTGAAGCTGAAGAGTCTCCTTTTTCATCAGTTTTTTCATTAGCTGTATCATCTTGAGTTTGAGAATCGTCTGATTTAGAAGAGTCTGCATTTGCACTATCAGATTGTGCATTATTACTGGATGATTGGCTACTATGGCTATTTTGGGCTTTATTACTACTGCTTTGGCTTTGTTTAGCATTAGGTTGTGCTTTTGTACCTACACTTCCTTCACTTGAAGTTTTACCTTCAGAAGATTTAGAAGCTTTTTTAGCTGTAGTTTTAGAACTTGAAGTACTTTTAACAGCTTTAGCACTTTCAACATTTTGATTACTGCTGCTAGAATTAGTAGGAATTGTTATTCCTAAATTTTGTCCAGTAGCAGCTTCAACTGCTTTAACATATTTGCTTAATTGATTTGGAGACAGAGTTGCTAGTGTAGCTACGAGTTTATTAAACTGTATGTTAGCACAAGTGTGGTGACAACATACTACGCCATAATCTGCAATAGTATTAACATATTCATTAGCAATTTGCTGAACTAATTCAGTAGGACCATTCCACATACCTCTACGGGATGCTTCAATAAAGTAACCAAGAGCACTAGCATAAGCATAACTGTTGGCTTTAGTATATGCATCTTTATTGTTAAGAATAGTTTTAGCTACAGAATTCCATTGACTATCACTTATAGTATCTCCTAATAGAGCATCCATACCAAACATATGTTCAATATGTTTTGTGATTGTGTTTGCTCCAGAGAAACCTTCATCTAATAAACCATTTATCCATTTAGGGTTATTAATACGTGAACTAATTTCCATGTCGTTAAATTCTTTTAAACTAACTACTTCTGGTGTTGGTTTACGTGTGTTACCAATATATGCTTGCACATCTTTGCCAGAAACCGATCTAGCAGCAGCGGTTAAACCACCTAAGAATTGGAAAACGTCATCATTATCATATAATCCATAGTTATTGTCTCTAACTTGGATAGTAGCATCGACATTTCTTAATGTATTGGTGAGTGCCTCTATACTTTGTTCGCCAAAGTTTCCACGAGCATAAATATAAGACATTTTATTCATGTATGTGTCTACAAGGTCTGATGTGTCATTCCATCCTGTAGTGGAGGGTATAAGTGCTGATAGGCCAGTACCGTATGTTTGTGGTGCATCACCAAAAATACGTGAACCTGCTAAGAATTCACTTGTTTTTGAATCGTAGCCCTGATTTATATACTTAGTTAAATCTGCTTGATAGTGTTTAGATACATAGTTTTCATCGGCAGTTTCATCTAATTTAGCTACGTCTCTAGCCGCATCATCTAGAAGTTCTATTACATAACTAAAAGTGTCTCTGAATAATCCACTAATTGATATTAAAACATCAATTCTAGGTCTTCCTAAGGTAGTGCTGTCAATTACTGTGTAACTTTTCAATCTTCCACTTGAATCCCATACTGGTTCTAATCCCATTAAGCGAAATATCATTCCAATACTTTGTCCCATTGTACGCATGGTTTCAGTAGACCATAAAACTACTCCTACGGTTTCTGGATATTGTCCATCATGTTCTGATTGATAATTTTTAATTAAATCTTCAGCTAATAATGAACCAACAGCATATGCTGCTTTATCTGGAACAGTTCTAGGATCAAATGAGTAGAAGTTGTATCCAGTACTTAATATTTCACTTCCTTTACGTACTGGGTCTCCTCCAAGTAAAGGATTGATGAATATTCCACGTAATGCATTAAGTAAGTTTTGCATTTCATAATTTGAACTTAATTTTTCTCTTAAATAATTTCTATATTCATCATTGTCACGATTTTCAGGATCAAAACTTACAATAGAATTAATCATTTGTTCTAACTCATCACCACTTAATGCGTCACCAAATGAGTGTAATCCATAAGGTATGAGTGCAGAAGTAATATCCATTAAATGATTTTCTACTCTGTTTAAAATAGCATCAAATTCACCATTTAAATCTAATTCTAAACTTGTTTGTAAGTCTAAAATTTTAATTAATTCTATAATCTCTACTTTCAGGGCAGTTTTCCTATTATCTTCTGTTGTTAATTTATATTGGCTTATTTTATCATTTAATTCTGATAAATGTCCATATAATCCTGATTCTATGAATGTTGCTGTTAAATGGTCTATTATTAATGCATTTCCTCTTCTTTTAGCTTGTGTTCCTTCACCAGTATTATCCATGATATATGGGTAAATATCAACTAAGTTTCCGAGTAATACATCTGGCCAATCGGTTCCACTTAGACCTACAGCTTTTCCAGGTAACCATTCTAATGTTCCATGAGTGCCCATATGGATTATTGCATCCATATTTTCTTGTAACCACATGTAAAATGCAATGTATTGATGTGTTGGAGGTAATGTTGTAGAGTGAGTTATTGATTCTGGATCTTCACCCCATCCTCTCATAGGTTGTGCACCTACAAATATGTTTCCAAACATTCTACCGGCTATAATAATATTATTATTGTAAACCATTACATTTCCAGGGACATCTCCCCATTTTGCTATTACTTCATTTTGTAATTCATTTGGTAATTTTGCGAACCATTGTTTGTATTGTTCTAATGGTATTTGTATTGCTCCAGCTTCTACAAGTTTTTCTACTTCTCCAGGAGCCCATGAACCTACATTATTTCCAGCAGTTACGAATAATTCAACTAATGATTCAATATTAGTGTCTCCTTCTACATCATATCCTGCTTCTTTAAGAGCAACTAATATGTTACTTATACTTTTTTCAACATTTAAGTAGGAAGCAGTTACTCCATCTTTTCCACCAGCAATGTTGTAATATATAATTCCAACTTTTTTAGCAGCATTTTCAAGATATTGTAATTTTACCCAATTAACAACTCTTTGGGTTACTCTATCAATTCTATCTTCTAATGGTGTGTATCGTTTGATACTTATTTGAGTGTATTCATCAATTTCATCAGTATTTTTAACACCACCCATAAGGATAGGTTCTATACGTCCTTCCATTTCAGGTTGTGCTACTTGCCAATATACTTCATTAGCAGCTCCAGTTGTACTTTCCTCCCATGTTGCAAGATTTGATGCATAAATAGGAGCAAATACTGGTATTCCTAAATTATCAAATAATGCTGCACTTTCAACTGGCTTATTTAATACGACGTTGTATCCCATACACATAATTAATGCATTAATTATTGTTTTACCATTGGATGTGAAGAACTTTTCAACAGCTTCTTGTCTTGCAGGGTTACTTGATTTAGCTACAACTAATAATACGTTCATACCTTTTTCTTCAAGACTTCTTAATAAACTAATTGGCATATCTCCATTTCCATTATTGAAATGGGATTGATACATTAAAATTCCAATTGTGGGTTTGTCTGCATTATATCCTTTAGTTTTATACCAATTAATATATTCATCAAAATTAGTGAATGATGCTATTGGTGAATCTGGATGATACATAAAAACATCTGGGTATGATGTGCTAGTTATGATTCTATTAGGGTCTACATACATTCCAACATCATTTAATACTTTTAATTGGAATCGTGCCATATTTTCTGAACCACTACCATCCCAATAAGTTCTTAAAGTGTCAGTAATATCAATATTGGAATATGTGGCTAAATTGAATGTTGAACTACATCTAAGGGCTATTTTTGGAACATTTGTATTTTTAACTAGATTGTACAATGTATCTGCACTTGATACTCCAATCATTTCTAAAATTATTGTGTCTGCTTTGTTTATATATTCTTTAATTGATTTTAATTTTTCATCTTTTGCACTTGTTATGTCTTCTGGTGTAAAGAATCGTAAATTGTGGTAGTATCCTTCATTTCTTAAGGCAATATTTGAATCAAGGGTTGGTTTTGCATAAGTTGAGGATCCACTTATTATAAGTAAATTGTAAGCTATTGGCCTTAATGATTGTTTAGCAGCGTATAATGTTGTATTTGGATCTAATAATGTTTTTATATTTATTATTTCACTTTTATGTCCTAATACTGTTACATTTAAGTTGTATTCATCTTCATCATCTGTGAATTGTATCTTGTAATTTGTGGTATTTGTTTTTTTTAGTGTGTAATCGTCTATTTTTTTACCACTTTTTGATTTAACATCTATGATTGGGGGGTGGTTTTCAAGGGCCTCTTGATGTTCGGGGGTTATATCCAAGTCTATTTCTCTATTGTAATTTGTATTTTTTATTGGTTGGGTTGTTGTTTGAGTACTTATATGTTCTGGTGTTGTGTCTGTTGTTGGTTCTGTTGGCATATTACTTAGTTGTGTTGTGTTGGTTTCTTCAGCAAATGCTGGGTGTATAATGAATAATGTTGTCATTAAGATTAAGAATATTATTATTTTATTTCGAATCTTTTCACCTCCTATGAATTTATATATAAATACATCATTATTGTTCTGATGCATGAGTTATATTAAATAAACTTAAATATATAAATTTAACCATTATTTAATTATATTAAAGTAAACTTTAATAACTTTTTATTTATAAGACAAAAATATCAATGTCGTCAACTTAATTTTTTCTAATTTTTATTAATTTTGTTATTTGTGATCTGTTATTACTTTGTTTATGTTTTGTAGTGTTAAGTTTTAGTTTTTTTTGGAATGGCTTGTTTTTTACTGGTTATTGTTTATTTAAATGAATATTGTTGTGTTTACTATTTGGTTTTTTGGAGGATGTAAAATTTTATAGGTTTATTTTATTTTCCGTGTTTTTTGGTCCATTTTTTTTTCATTTGATAGGGTATAAATGTTAGGATTCCTTGTTTGGTTTTGTATGTTTTCTTTATTTTTTCTAGGGTGGTTTGTCTGTAGTAATTTTCTAATTTGTTTGATGTTTTTTCTATATTTTTATAATCTAAGTATTGTATTTGTCGTTGAAAGTGTTTTATGATATGTTTTCTTATAAAATCTTTTAATACTGCTGATATTGGATCTTTCTAATATTGTCATGATTACATGTGATCCATTTCTTTATTTGTGAGTTGTTATATTGTTGTATTAATTTTTGGAATATTTAAATTCAGTATAATTTAAATAGATTATTGTTTGATTTTTAAAATTGATTAAATCGTGTTTTGCGGTTAGTTAAATTCAATGCTCTTTGATGAAGTTTTATTTTGATGGAATGCTTCTCTTTTTATATTAAACATGTTGATTATATGTGGATATTTTTATAACTTGAAATGCAAGTTATAGTGCTTTTAAGTGTTTATGTTTCTTTGTTTTAAAAATAGAAGTATATAAATAATGTAAATGGTATATTATTATATATGATATCAATAAATCCCTTTACAAGTTATAATATTGTTGACATTTTAAATAAACCTTTTAGGGCTCTGAATTTTTTAGTTCTCAGATAGTTGTTGTATGGTCTTTTTTGAGTAAAATCCTTGGGATATAATTAGGGCTCCT
>CADBMS010000137.1 GCA_902795935.1 uncultured Methanobrevibacter sp. | reverse complement strand
ATAAATATTTTAAAAACTAATGGATTAAAACACAACTATATTGTTAAAAATAATGGTAAAATCAAGTAATTATGCTAAAACATCATTTTAAAAACTTTTTTTTTAATTATGAATTTTATTGTAGTATCCAAATAAATGATAGATAAAAAGAAAGACTTTATAAAACTAAATAACTTAGTATATTCTTTATTTAATTTCTATTTTTTGGGTTTGTGTCTAATATCCTGTATACTTTACTTCATATACATTTATATAATATAAAAATATAATTCTTATTTATCAAAAAAACTTTAATATTAATAAATAAAATTTTAATTATTTTTTGAATTTATCAAACTAGTTTGATTTATATTAATAAATGGAGGAAATTAAATATGCATATTATGGAGGGATTCTTACCACCAATGTGGGCTGCTATTTGGTTTGTAATAGCAATTCCGGTAGTAGCATATGGAATCTACCAAATTAAAAAAATAACTGATGAAGTACCCGAATCTAAATCAGTACTTGCCGTAAGTGGAGCATTTATGTTTGTTATTTCATCATTAAAATTACCTTCTGTAACTGGAAGTTGTTCTCACCCAACAGGTAATGGTTTAGGAGTTGCAATATTTGGACCTGCAGTAACAGCGGTTTTAGCAACTATAGTATTGCTTTTCCAAGCAACATTACTTGCACATGGGGGATTAACTACATTAGGTGCAAATATAGTATCCATGGGTATTGCAGGACCATTTGTAGCTTGGTTGGTTTACAAATTATTATTAAAAACTAATCTATCATCTAAAATCACTATATTCATAGTAGCATTTGTAGCAGATTTTGCAACTTATGTTGTAACATCACTACAATTAGCATTAGCTTTCCCAGAACCTACTATCATGGCAGCCATTACTAAATTCTTCTTAATCTTCGCTCCAACCCAATTACCATTAGCTATTGCAGAAGGTTTATTGACAGCAATTATATGGAACGGATTAATGACATACAAACCAAAATTACTAAATCAATTAGGTGTAGTTGCAGATAATGAATTAAAATAAAAGGTGAATAAGATGAAACATGAAAATATTATATTATTAACTATTGTAATTATTTTAATGGCAGCACCGATGTTTATGTATTCTGGTCTTGGAGAAGATGAAGGATATTTTGGAGGAGCTGATGGGGCAGGAGCTGATGCAATTACAGAAACCGGTTATGAGCCTTGGTTTGAGTCATTTTGGGAACCTCCAAGTGGTGAAATAGAAAGTTTATTATTTGCTCTTCAAGCAGCAATTGGAGCAATTATTATCGGTTACTTCTTTGGTTACTGGAAAGGGCAACATAAAGAAGAATAATTCTTCTTTATTATATATTTTTTAATAAAAGAGTGAATTTAATTGAAATTTGATATAGATTATATTGCACATAATAATAGATTAACAAATAGTGATGTATATGTTAAAGTTATTTTTTCAATTGTTTTAATGATATTAACATTAATATTTAATAATATATTATTAGATGTAACTGTTTTTATTTTAATGGCTTTTCTTGTATTAGGAATTGCCAAAATAAGCTTAAAAGCATATATTAAATTTCTCACAATACCACTAATATTTTTAGTAATTACATCTCTCTTTTTAATATTCTTCTTTAGTAGTGGGGAGATTATATTAGACACTGGATTACTTGGTATTGGTGTAAGTCAATCATCATTAGATTTGGGAATAAACACTTTTTGTCGTTGTTTTGCATGTTTTGCATGTTTAGGATTTTTAACTCTAACAACACCAATAGCAGACTTAGTGCAATGTTTATATAAAATTAAAATACCTGTTGTTTTTATTGAAATTGCTCTTTTAATGTATAATACAATATTCATATTTCTAGACCAATTATCAACTATGAAAAATGCACAAGAAACAAGATTGGGGTATATGGGAACAAAAAATACTTATAATTCATTAGCCATATTATTTACTAATTTATTCTTTAAATCATTAGATAAAAGTGAAACATTACAATGTTCTTTAGATTCAAGATGTTACCAAGGTTATTTACCAGTATATAAACCTAAAAGAGGATACAAAAATGTTAAAAGTGAATAATATTTCCTATTCTTATGAAGATGGAACCCAAGCTTTAAAAAATGTAAATTTGAATGTTAAAAAAGGGGATATTGTTTCACTTCTTGGAGAAAATGGTGCAGGTAAATCTACATTGTTTTTACATTTTAACGGCATTCTTAAACCAGATAATGGTGAAATATTCATCGAAGGTGAACAATTAAAATATGATAAAAAAAGTTTAATTAAATTTAGACAAAAAATTGGAATTGTTTTTCAAAACCCTGATGATCAATTGTTTGCTCCAACTGTTGAAGAAGATGTTGCTTTTGGTCCTTTAAATCTTGGATTATCCCAAGAAGAAACACAAAATCGAGTAACAGATGCTTTAAAAAAGGTAGGAATGAGTGGATATGAGAGAAAAGCCCCACACCATTTAAGTGGTGGACAAAAAAAAAGGGTTGCTATAGCAGGTATTTTAGCCATGGATCCTCAAATAATGGTTTTAGATGAACCAACATCGGGTCTTGATCCTAAAGGTGCATCAAACATTTTAAAATTATTATATCGGCTAAATGATGAAGGAATGACAATAATTATTTCAACACATGATGTTGATTTAGTACCAATACACTCAAAAAAAGTTTATATAATTAGCTCAGGTGAAATAATTAAAAGTGGAACTCCAAACGAAGTATTTGAGGATATTGAATTAATTAGAAATGCTAATTTAAGACTTCCAAGAGTAGCTCATTTATTTGAAATTTTAGATAAAAAAGATAACTTTAACTTTGATGGAAATTATCCATTAACTATCTCTGAAGCTAGAAAATTATTCAATAAATTGCAAAATAAATAATTACTTTTTCTATTTAAATCATCTATTTTTTATTAAGAATTCTATTAAGTATTCATGTTAATAATATTTTTAATCAATCAGTCAAAGTAATAAATTCATCATAATTGGTTGATTTTAATATATTTAAGAAAAATTTTTTCTTTATAGGTCCAAGATTTTCTAAAAAATCATTATAATATTTACTTAACTTAATTTCTTCATAATCCTTTTTAATTAAATTAAACATTGGTTCTTTATATTCGTTAGGTAAGTCTCTTAGTGCAAAACGTGGCCCATTTATTTTATAAGCTAATAAATCAAATTTGTATTTCTCATACCATCCATTTTCAATGAAAATTTTCATTAAAATTTGACCTGCAGGAATAGTATCTAAAAATTTTTCATCAACAATATGTGTAATGGATGCATCATGTTTTCTTCTATAATATAATGGCTTTTTAAGGATAGATATTCTATTAGCTTTAAGAAAAACATAATAAAAGAAGGGCATATCTTCGAATAAGATTCCTTCAGGAAATTTAGCATCAATATCTATAAGAAACTTTCTTTTGTATATTTTTTGGCAAACTCCAACTGACATATCAAATAAGGATCCTTTAATTTCATCTGCATTAAAAACTCTTTCTTCAAAGCTTTCATCAAAATTATTTAAATTAAACCAATCATTTTCATAAACTTCTTTGGTTTCATCATTAAAATTCAACATTTGAAAAAAAGTTAAATCTGTATCAAATTTTAAAGCTTCATTATAAACTATTTCAAAAGCATCATCAGAAAACCAATCATCACTATCTAAATATAAAATATAATCTCCTTTTGCATTTTTTAATGCATTATTTCTAGATTTACCAGGTCCGTGATTAGTTTGATTAATTAAATTAATACGTGAATCATTAAATGATTGAATAATATTCAAAGAATTATCTGTTGATCCATCATTAACGATAATTAATTCAAAATTTGTGAATTTTTGTTTTAAAACACTTTCAATAGCTTTTTTAATATATTTTTCTGCATTGAAAACTGGTAATATAACAGATATTTTAGTCATAATAATAATAATTTTTAGGGTGTTTGATTTTTGTTGTTGTTTAACTCGGTAATTTGGCATGATTTTTATTGTTTGTTGAGTTAATTATTTTTCCTTTTTTAAAATACGTTTGTTAATTTTTATTTTTCTTTAAAGAGTCTGTTTATCGTTAAATTTATATAATTTGAGTTATATATATTTATTTGGTGAAAAAGATGCAATATATATTAAATTTAGATAAATCAGACTCAAATTATATTTTATTGAAAGAAATATTTAAGATTATTGATTCTAGAAAATCATCACAAAATAATTGCCTCAAACGGGATTAAAAAGAATAAAAAGTTCAAATATATGTTAAAAATATATTTTAT
>CADBMS010000136.1 GCA_902795935.1 uncultured Methanobrevibacter sp. | reverse complement strand
TAGAACTACCAGAACCAGATCCACTAGAACTACCAGAACCAGATCCACTAGAACTACCAGAACCAGAATCACTAGAACTACCAGAATTAGTAGATTCAGATTCATATTTTTCTTCATTATTTGAAGATGATGATTTTGATTTAGAAGCAGAACCCGTGTAATATGTGGTTTCAGTTGAATATGAACTATCATCTATTCCTACTTCATTAAGTGATGATGGTTCAGGATTCATTAAATCTGAAACTACAGATGAATTGGCTAATGGAACTTCTGAAAAAGTATCCATAGGTAATCCAAGAAGGATGCCTACACCAGATCCACAACCAAAACCTATTAACGAAATAATTAATAATACAATTATTTTTCCTTCAGTTTCAGGCCTCATAATTATTCCCCTATTGGTTTATAACATAATTCTAATATCATTAGATTTATTAATATATTTTTCTACTGATAATTAAGATTATTATAATCTTTCCTAAAGAAAATGAAATTAAAGTATTATACTCCAAAATATATAAGTTACAATAAATACTGCTAAAAATAGTAAAAATAATGTCCATTTTTCATAAATGAAATAATCTATTATAGCTCTTGAAAATCCCGACGGAATTAAATATCCATATAATCCATCAGCCATTTCAAATACAATTAATGTTGAATGATGCCATAATTTTATAGTATCTGCTAATTGTGCTCTTTCACCCGCTTCTCTTCTACTTTTTCCAATTCCTGCACGCAGTAATGCATCATTGTTCAAAGCATGCCAAGAACAATCAATTGCAGCTTTCATTGCCAAATCTTTAGTTGGGAAATTTGCAACAAAATCATCTCCACCTTCACGATAACCTTCAATTTTAGCATGACACTCAGTTTCAAGAAAAGTTTTAATTTCAGTCATTAAATTTACTAAAGTGTCTCTCCCATATTTATCAATAAATTTTGTTGAATCAATTAAATCAATAAATAAATAGTTATCATGTATAATCGGTTCCACTTTTTGTTTAGTGAATTTAGATGATAAAACCATTGCATATTCTCCACCTAACTTAGTGAATCCAATACCAGATATTTGACCTATATGTTTATTTAAATTAATTGATCTTTCTATTGCTGCAGCACCAGTCATTCCTGCAGCAGCCCTTACACTAAGATTATTGTCATTACCAATTCGTATTAAATCTAATGCTACTCTTATTGCATCATTTTTAGATAACATTTTAGAAACAATTTCTGTTGAACTTTGTTCTACAATAGTTCCTTGTTCTTTTTTAATAATTTCTGAAAATTTTGTAATTAATGGGCTTCTATCAAATAATTCAACATATAAATACCGATCACTACCCATTATAATATTACTTAATAAAGCATATTCATCAACTCTATTTTCAGCGGGTTTAATTTCTATGAAACGACGAGAATCCGGAATATTACCTTCACCCATTTCTTTTGTTAAATTATTAATTATACTATTAATTGTAATGTCTGCTTTTTCTATTTCAATTAACATAGTTTGAGTATAATTAATCATTTCAACATATTCTCTTTCTTTATCATTAGTTGGATAATATTTAGTTCCAATACTCAAAACATTTTTCCTTAAAAAAAAACTTAATAATGTTCTTAATCCAAAATAAAGAGGCATTTATTTTTTGCCCCCTTTATCTAAAAATATTTCAAATTGCCCTGGTTTATCTAAGAGTAAACTTGGTTTAACAGATACAATTGGAAATTTCCATGTTCCTAGTCTTGATGCCACAGTACTTGCAATATTTCTAGAATTTTTCTTTACAAAAACATAATCAAAATCATTTATAGTTATATCCACATTATAAGGTGATTCTTCAATAACTTCTTCTGAATAAATAATGTTTAATTCAAACGTTCCTGGCTTTGTAAAAACATCATTTCGAATTACTACGAGAGGCGCATGATCTAATTTCAATCTATCACCTATTGTTACAGCAATATTTCCAGCAAATCTTACAGAATCTTTATAATCTTTAGGATGTACTAAAACAAATATTATGAAATCAGTTGCTCTTTCAGCTTCTTCTACCATACCCATTACTTTATCAAATAAAGGCAGTTTCATAAAGAATCCTTCTAATTTAGACTCAAAACCTATATTATTGCTACGATTTATCCTATCAATAGCTTCTTTAGCAATACCAATACCACTAATTGGTTTACCTTTTTTAATTCTATAAGAATCCATATTTTTTAGTTCAAATTCATCTAATATTGATGTAGATATTTTTTGAAGAACATTTTTAACTTTTTTAGGTTTAGCAGCAACTCCAATTTTGATTTCATCATTTTCATCTAATCCATAAGGTATTCTTCGACTATTAATATCCTTAAATTCATCAGAATATTCCCTAAAAAAATCATTTGATAATATTTTTGCATTATCTGCTTCAGCTAATTTTAAAATATAATGATCAGCTACAGTTCCAGGTGGAACCTGATGAAATCTACCTTCATCCAAGAATTTTTTAAATGAATCTTTATCATCTATTTCGTGTCTTAGTGAAGCATCAGCAATAATTGCAGATTCATAACCCAAATTTTTAAGAGCATCAATTGCACTTAAAATATTTTTTAATCTAGGTTTATCATCTTTTTTTCCATGATGGGCAACATTTGCTGCATCTATAATAACTTTCAGAATAACCACCTATGACATACTCTGTTTAATCAAATAGTATCATGTTCTATAGAATTATAATTTATATAAAGCCAAAATTCTTAAAAAACACGATTTGTAGCTTCAAATAAAATATATTTAATTTATAAATTAAATCACATATCGTGTTAAAATTTATGTAAGTTAAGTATATAAATATTTATGTTAAAATCAATGCGTAGTTTTTTTAAAAAAAAAAGTAAAAAATAATAAATTTTTATTAATTTTATTATAATTATTGATAGTTAATATTAATTTTTAAAATAGTTAATTTAAAAACAGAACAACAAATAACTATACTAATATACACAAATGTCTAATAAATATGTATTAGTTAAATTGGAATATAAATTATATTCTTTTTTCATTAAAAAGAAATACTATAAATTAGTAGACTAAGTTGAATATATTTTAAATAAGTTATTTTTTATTAAATACTTATTTTACATGGAATAATTCAATTCTCATATCCAAAATAAATATTCCTTAAAATAATTTTTTAATGATTAATTTCTACTTAAATTAAATTACATCCATATCACACATAATAAAAAAAAGCAATAATTAGAATACAATAATCATTTTTAAATAGTTATTAAAATAATTGAAGTTATTGATATATGTATCAAAAATATTAATCAATAACTGCATATATCGCAATAGTAATTGACAATCATATTTCATAACAGAAAAGAATAGATGATTATATGATATCATTATAAAGTTCAAAAACTTTTATTTTCGAGTTTCTTAGAAATTTTTTATAAAATATATTAGGGTCTGAATTTTTTAGTTCTCAGATAGTTGTTGTATGGCTTTTTTGAGTAAAATTCTTGGTATATGATTAGTGATCCTAAAAATACATTTTAAGTATGCTGTTTTTTTGACTGATTTTGCTGTGTATTTGTGTATTTCTCTTAAATTGAGTTCTTGGGTACTGTCTAATATTTTATGGGTTGTTGTTTTAGATTGTGATTTTTTTTGTGCAGGACATTGCGTTCGTACCATTGTATTCTCATG
>CADBMS010000135.1 GCA_902795935.1 uncultured Methanobrevibacter sp. | reverse complement strand
TCGAAAGATTTAATTGTTTTGAAAACAAATAAATCCTTGGAGGATTGTTTATTTTGTTTTTCATACTATTATATATCCTCCATTTTACTATAAAATAATTTATTATAACTTAATTTTATAATCAATATACAATATTTCAAGTGTAAATAAAATATAATGGATATTTATAGAAATTTAGGGTAAAAATCAATTTTAAGTGCAAAAATAAAAATTAGAAAAAAAGGTTTTCTACAAAACCAAAATAATTTTAAATAAAACAAAGCCATATAACTCAATTCTCAAAAACCAAAATTGGGTTTCAACAAGGTTAAAATAATATAAAAGTAATAATAAGCTTAAATTTTTTAGATAATAGCATATATTTCTTTAACGAATGTTATAATATTTTAGAATGGCATTCATCATATTATATGATTTATAAACACTTCCACTTCTTATTTTTCCATGGGGACTAACAACTTCACAAGTAACTGAAGTAATTCCATTTAAATTTAAAACATCTTCAACTGCACCAAGATATTCTGTTCCAGCTTTTTTATATATTAAATAAGAATATTTTGTTTTTTTAGAAATATATTTGGCTAATATTGCACTGGAGTTCATAGGTAAATAGGATCCCATAGCAACATTTTTTCCAGGGTCACCTCCAGGTCTTGTGCAATGAAAATCTCCAACAGCATCAACATTTTTAGATTTAGCATAATTTACAAATTTATTAGATAAACTTCCAGCTTTATTAGCTAACTTATTTAAATTCTTTCCATTATAATATCTAACATTTAAACTTGTTGACTTTGGCGATAAAATAGGTATTATATAAATTGTACCTTTTATTTTATATTTTGAATTATAAATATTATTTATTAATTTAAAACATGCTGCTTGTGATGAAAGTTCTGATCCATGCACTCCTGCAACAATAAATACTTTTTTATCAGAACCATTACCAAATTGAATTAAAGGAGTTCCTTTTTTACAAATATTAATTATTTTATTACTTATTGTGGTTTTAGAAATGCTTTTCATTAACATTTTATTTTTTTTAATATTTCCTTTTGAACCCCATTTCAAATAAGTTAATTTATATGGGTTTTGAGAGGTTACAATAATTTTATTAGTATTTTTATTACTGTAATAAACTTTACTATTGTAAATAACGGATTTTATAATGTATCTTCCAATTTTTAAGTTACTAATATCTAATTTTGCAGTACCGTTAGTATCTGTTGTTCTATAATATATTTTTGAATTTAAACTTAACTTTATTTTTAAATTGGAAACTCCTTTTGCATTGTTTGTGATTTTAACTTGAAATTTTTCTGAATCTCCATATTTTTTACTTAAATTATATGTTGTTATTTTTAATTTCTTTTTTGAAATAACTTTGTGAGTGTTTGTTTTTGTATTATTAGTTTGAACATTATTTATTTTTAAAGAATTATTTGCAGAATCATATGATTTTAAACTTGAATTTTTTGAAATAACGCCATCACTATTTATTTCTGCAGCTAAAACTGAATTTACATTCATTATTAATAAAGTTAACATTAAAGTAAATAAAATTATTTTAATTGTTATGTTTTTTTCTAATATATGCATTATCTCACCATTATGTTATAATACTGGTGTTAAACTATTATGGCTTTATTGATTATATATAATTAATATTTTAGCTTTAAACTCTTTGAAAACATTTAATTCATTTAATTAAAAATTTATTTACAAAAAATTAATCAATTATTATTAAATAAAATTAAATAGGTATTTAATAATTCATTTGTTACAAGAGGATTAAAAATGAATTTAGAAGAAAAAAATTCAAAAGAGATAGAAAATTTCCTTAAATCTAAAGGTGCGGAACTAGTTGGTTTTGCAAACTTAAAAAATATTAAAAATGTTCCTGAAAAATATCCTAACAGTATAATAGTAGCTATTCCAATAGAAAAAGATGCATTAAAGTCTGTTTATACTTATGATCAGACAGTATACGTTAATGCAATGAAAGATGTTGCTCTAAAACTAGACAATATAATTCTTGAAGGAGAAAAATATATCAAAAATACTATGAATTATAATGCTTTAGCAATATCGCGTGAAAGGGTGATATCTGAATTAAAAGAGTTAGTTAGCACTATTCCTCATAAAACAACAGGAACAAGATCTGGTTTAGGATGGATTGGGAGATGTGCATTACTTATTAATCCTAAATATGGTGCTGCCTTACGAATATCTACACTTCTAACAGACATGCCAATAAAAATAGGCACTCCAATTGATGATTCTAAATGTGATGAATGTAGTGAATGTCAAGATGTATGTCCTGTTAATGCAATAAATGAAGAAAAATGGAATATTTCTAAACAAAGGGATGATTATTTTGACGCTGAAGCTTGTTTTGAATTCATTAAAAAAGAAATGAAAAGGACTAATGGAAAGAATTTATGTGCTAAATGTGGTTTGGCTTGTCCTTATACTAAAGAATATCTTGGAATTTCAACAGATAAAAAATTAATTAAAGAATTATAATTATTATAAGTTATTTTTTAATTTAATGCAAAAACACTATATTTTAAGTTAATTTCGACCTATAATAGGTACTGTCTAATATTTTATGGGTTGTTGTTTTAGATTGTGATTTTTTTTGTGCAGGACATTGCGTTCGTACCATTGTATTCTCATG
>CADBMS010000134.1 GCA_902795935.1 uncultured Methanobrevibacter sp. | reverse complement strand
CTTCTGATATTAATGGTTTT
Organism: uncultured Methanobrevibacter sp.; assembly: GCA_902795935.1. Taxonomy (GTDB): domain Archaea; phylum Methanobacteriota; class Methanobacteria; order Methanobacteriales; family Methanobacteriaceae; genus CADBMS01. The sequence continues at coordinate 5,909 of CADBMS010000134.1, read as the reverse complement.
TTTGTTTTTTCATCTATTGTTATTGTGTCTTCTTCCATTCTAACGCCAGGACAGTAATTCATACATACATAATTACATTTTTTTGGTTGGCATCTATCATGGTCTAATATAGAAATCCTACTCATGTGTATCACCAAACGTGTTAAAAAATGAATTGATAATATTAGTATTTTTTAATTATTTGTTTAATATATTGATATCTAACATTATTTATATTATAAACTAATTAAGGTGAGTTGTATTAATACTTGGTATTTTATGCCATAAAAATAGTTTCATTGATAAATAAAATAAAAAAAAATTAAATAAAAATAGATTCTCTTATTCTGAATTTTTAATAGCTAATTCTATGTCAGATGCATTAACAGTTTTACGTCCAGCATGTTTAGCTAATTTTATAGCGTTTAATGCTATTTCAGTCCCTATATTTTCTAAATTTTCTGCTAAACTGTGTTTTGCATCGTCACTTACTCTTTGTGCACCAGCATTTTTAATTATTCTTCCTACTGGTGCAACAGGTAATTCGGCCATAATATCACCTCAATTTTCTATTCGATGGTATAGTATTTAAATTTATCTGTTTTTCTAATATTTTTTCTCTTAATATTGTTTGAGTTTAACATATTATTGATAATATGGTATGGGTCAAAGTTTAACTAGGGCTATTTGGATATCATGGAGTTTGTATTTTTGTATTATATGTTTATTGTTACTTATTTGTTTTATTTAAAATTGACTTAATTTTGATAAGATAGTATAAGTTTATAGAATTTTTAGATTATATATTAAAAAATAAAGCATTTTAAATTCTTTATTATATCAAAATAAATTTATAAATTATATTTTGTTTATTTTTTTTTATTTTTATAATATTTTATCATATATTATTAATTATTTTGTTAACTTTAATTACATGATGCTATTTTTTATATATTTATTAAAATTAGTAATATAATCAATATCTTATTTTTATTTAATATTAAAAACCTAATACGTACTTATAAGAAAAAACATTCTGTATTATATATTAAAAAATCCTATTAAATACAAATAAAAGATTATGTGGACAGATTATGAAACAAGTTATTATTATGAGAAATGATCTTAAAATGGGCAAAGGTAAAATTGCAGCTCAAGCATGTCATGCATCATTAGGAGCATATAAAAAAGCAGAATTATTTAAAATCAATATTTGGGAAAATAACGGTGCTAAAAAAGTTGTTTTAAAAGTTAATTCATTAAAAGAATTATTTAAAATTTTTGAATCAGTTAAGAGAACAAACTTGCCTTTTTATTTAGTTCGTGATGCTGGTCATACTCAAATTCCTTCTGCAACTATTACTTGCTTAGGTATTGGCCCTGATGATGATGAAAAAATTGATAAAATAAGTTATGATTTGAAACTGTTATAATATTTAATCATAGGTTTAAATGGTGTTTTTATGTTTGATTGGGTTGTTAAAATTGGTGGAAGTTTATTTCCTGATTATGCAATTGATATTTTAGATAATCTTGCAGGTCAAAATGTTTTAGTTATATGTGGTGGTGGTATTTTTGCAAACACTATTCGTGAACTTAATGAAAATATGAATTTTTCAGATTCTACTAATCATTTTGCGGCTATTGATTGTATGGATATTATAGGTGAACTTTTAGTAGATAAAGTTGATTGTGCAGTTTCAGTTTATGATTTAAATGCTGCTAAATCTATGATTGGTTATGGTAAAGTTCCTGTGTTATTACCTTCTCGTTTTATGAGGTGTATTGATTCATTAGAACATTCTTGGGATGTGACTTCTGATTCTATTGCAGCCTATATTGCTAATCTTATTGATGCAAAGATTTTAATAGTAACAAATGTAGATGGTATATATACTCGAGAACCTTCTTTGGAAGATGCGAAATTTATTAATGAAATTGATGCAAATAAATTATTATCTTTTGGTGAAACATCTGTTGATGCATCTTTAAGCAGGGTTTTAATTAATTTCGGGTCTGATTGTTATGTTGTAAATGGTAAATTTCCTAAAAGAGTTTTATCGATTATTGACACTAGCATTAATATTAAAAATACACAATACACATTAATTAGAGGTGAATAACTATGGAAAAAATCAAATGTACATCTTGTAAGCAAGAAATTCCTCTTGTAGACACTTATGTTAAATTTAAATGTCCTGAATGTGATAGAATTATTTACAGATGTCAAAAATGCAGAACATTTGGTCACACTTACACTTGTGAGTGTGGATTTAAAGGACCTTAAGATAAATAAACTTTATTTATCATTTTAACTCTTTTTATAGGTTTTTCTATTTTCTAATTTATTCACATATGTTTATTAAAACTCATATGATGTATGATGTAAATTTTAAATAGTATTACAAATATAATAATACTAAATACATTTAAAGTATTACTTCATTGGGGATAAAAAAAGAAAATAGAAACTAAAAAAATTATTTATACAAAATAAATTGGAGGTAAAACATGGGAGAAGTAGTGACTGCTATTAAATTAATGCCTGACAGTCCAGATGTGGATTTAGAAGTACTAAAAACAAATATTAAAACTGGATTGCCTGAAGATGCAGAATTACATAAAATCGAAGAAGAACCAATTGCTTTTGGTTTAGTAGCATTAATTGTCATGGTCATTGTCGAGGATGGTGAAGGAGCATCTGAAAAAACAGAACAATTCCTATCTAATCTCGAAGGTGTAAGTAACATAGAAGTTACAGATATAAGAAGATTGATGTAAAATATTAATTACATTGTATAACTAATTATTTTTTCATTAATTTTTTTAGAATTTATTTTTTTTTTAAACAAACCCCTTATGAATATATAATATAACATTGGGGGCAACACTCTTGATTGATTTAATAATTGTTTGTTTAATAGGGGTATTATGTGGTGTAATTACGGGAATGGTTCCTGGAATACATGTTAATACTGCTGGAGCAATAATATTTGCAACATCTTCATTTTTCATAAAAATAACAACAGCAGAGGTTTTATGCACATTTCTTGCATCAATGGGAATAGCTCATGCATTACTTGAATTTATACCCTCCATTTTTTTAGGAATTCCTGATGAAAATACTGCATTATCTATTTTACCTGGCCATAGGATGGTAATGGATGGGAAAGGAAATGAGGCGATAAGAATAGTTGCAATTGGAGGATTTGGATCAATAATAATAACTACTCTATTTTTACCGTTATTTATAATGATTCTGCCCCCATCATATGAATTTATACAGCCATATGTTTGGATAATATTGGTAATTGGATCTATTTATATGATATTTGCTTTAGGCAATAATCTTAAAAATTGGATTTATTCAACATTAATTTTTTTAGCATCAGGGATATTAGGATGGTCAATACTTCAAACACCAATATCCTCAAACTTATCTTTAATGTGTTTATTTACCGGATTATTTGGAATAAGTACTATGTTGTTTAGTTTAAATGAATCATCAATAATCCCAATACAAAATCCCAATATAAAACTAAAAATAACTGCGCCTATACTAAAAGGAATATTTGCTGGAGGTCTAACAGGAGTAATATTAGGATTTTTACCAGGATTTGGTCCAGCACAAGGAAGTATAATTGCACAACAATTAACTGGTGGGGGGCATGAAGAAAACACAGAATCATTTTTAACAGCAATGAGTGGAGTTAACAGTTCGGATACTCTATTTTCATTGGTTGCATTCTATCTAATTGGAAATCCTAGGAGTGGAATAGCCGTATATATAACACATTTTTTACAAGAGTTTACTTTTTATCATCTACTGTTTTTTGTTTTTGTATCCTTAATAGCAGTATCCATTTCAATGATTTTATGTATCATATTAGGGGATATTTTTAGTGAATTAATACAAAAGATAAATTATATAAAATTAACTAAAATTATAATAGTATTTATGATAGTACTACTTTTAGTATTCTCTATCATTGAAAAAGCACCATTATATTATATATTATTAACATTAATTACTTCAACGGCATTAGGTTTGATTCCACATTATTTAGGAATTAGTAAATCACATTTAATGGGGGTTTTGATATTGCCTGCAATAATAATATATTATTCCATGTTTTTGTAAATTAGATTATAATATATTATACACTTTTATAACTACAATTATGGAAAAAGAGATTATGATATATTTTTTAACATGTTTGTTATGATATTGTTTAATTATAATATGGATTTATACAATAATATTAATAAATTTATGACTTAAGTATGATTATTTATTTATTTAAAAAATATAATTCAATATATTTAAATATTATTATAACGTAATAATAATTTGAGTATTATGAGACGAAGGAAAGATATATTAAAGGACCTTTTAGGTGAATATGGGGACGATTATTCGGAAGATGATTTTAAACCTTCTGAAACACCTGATTCTATTACTCCAGACAAGGAAGAGAATAGCAAATCAATTGAATCTAATATTGCTAACTTTAAACAAAAATCCACAATGAACCAAAGCACACAAACTCAAAATAAAGAGTTTTCTAATGAATTATCAACTGAGGATGATGTTAATAATAATACTGGGCTTGAATTGGCTGATATCTTAGATAAGCCGGAAGTTGAATCTGAAACTGAAGTTGAATCTGAAACTGAAGATGAAGTTGAAGTTGAAGATTCTAAATCAATATTGGGATTACGTGATGATGATAATGAGGGTTTCGATATAGAAGAGGCCCAAAAAAAGAAACAAAAACGTAAAGAAGCTATTGCAGAAATGAAAACCAGTGGGTCTGGTGCTGAAATAGTTACTGGTGGTGCTGTACCTCAATATAAAATTGTCAGACCTTCTTTTACTGATGAAGAAAAACGTCTTTTAGAAGAAATTCGTGAAAAATTAGTAGAAGGTGCAGTTGCTAGGGGTGACGATCTTAATATAGAAGAAAGTGTACTTTTAGAAGAAATTAAATCATTTTTAAGGGCTAAAGGTGTTGCTAAAAATATAGATAAATTAGCAACCCAGATTTCACAAGAAATGATTGGATATGGAGAATTAGATCCATTATTAAAAGATGATAATTTAGAAGAATTAATGGTTCTTGGAGTAAATAAACCAGTATTTGTATATCATCGTGATGAAGGAATGATGGTTACGAATGTAGTTTTTAAGAATGATGATGATATTAGATCAATCATAGATATTATTGCTCGTCAATGTGGGCGTAGAATAGACCAACAAACTCCAATTCTTGATGCAAGATTGCCAGATGGTTCCAGGGTTAATGCTACTATCCCTCCTGTTAGTACTCATGGGAGCAGTTTAACAATTAGGAAGTTCCGTGCTGATCCTTTTACAATAGTTGATTTAATTAATTTTGGTACAGTATCTTCCTTTTTAGCAGCATTCCTTTGGGTTTGTGTAGATGGGCTTGGAGTACATCCATGTAATGCGATAATTGCAGGAGGTACTGGTAGTGGAAAAACTACAACTTTAAACAGTGTATCAAGTTTTACTCCTCCAGTTGAAAGGGTTATAACAATAGAAGATACTGTAGAATTGCAACTTCCTCATGACCATGTATTGACAATGGAGACACGACCTCCAAATATTGAGGGAACTGGTGAAATAACAATGGATCAGCTAGTAGTAAATTCATTAAGGCAAAGACCAGATAGAATAGTTGTGGGAGAAGTAAGGGGGCCTGAAGCAGCTACATTGTTTACAGCATTAAACACTGGGCACTCAGGTTATGGAAGTCTTCACGCAAACACTGCTAAGGAAACAATAACTAGACTTACAAATTCTCCAATGAATGTACCAACAATTATGATTCCAGCATTAGATTTTGTAATAATGCAAAACAGGATGCACAAGCCTGATGGGGGATCAGTTCGTAGGATTACTGAAG
>CADBMS010000133.1 GCA_902795935.1 uncultured Methanobrevibacter sp. | reverse complement strand
TTCCTTTACACAACATATGATGATTGTGTCATGGAGTGGAATTTACAAAAATACATAATAATCTACACAACATGAGATTGTATTGAAGACTTTGCCAAATACATTTTTATTCCATCATACCGACAAAGAATAAGATAATTCAAAATTTTGTAATCTATGGATTTCTATAAATTGATACTTGATTGAAATCTTATTGGATTAAATAAATTAGACATATATTTATATCTTTAAATTAAGATTTATTATTAAAGTAATAAGATGTGTTTAATAAAAACAAATCTTATTATAAAGTAGGAGGAATCTTATGGGAATTAGTTTAAATATAGATACAAACAATGAAAATGAATTTAATCAACAAATGCAATTGTATTTAGCGCAAGGTTACAGCATGCAAAGTAATTTTAATGGAACTGCAATTTTAAAGAAAAAATCTTATAGTATGGGATTATTAATTGTTTTAATTATCTTCTTTTTCCCTTCTGCCATTATTTATTATCTTGTTGCATCTGAAGATATTGTAACTATTAGAAATAATAATGGACAAGCACCTAGCAGCAATACTAATGTTAACTCAACTACTGAATCATATGATTTATACTGTGAAGAATGTGGTCAAGGATTATTCAAAGACTCTAAATTTTGTCCAAATTGTGGAAAAGATTTAACTGAAGAAGAACCTGAAGAAACAATTTCTGAAGAAGAATCATCTGTTGAGGAAACTAAAGAAGATTTAAAATGTGACAATTGTGGAGCAAAATTAACAGAAGAACACAAATTCTGCCCTAATTGTGGTGAAAATGTAAATATAACTGAAGAGTGAGAAAAAATGCCATTTTGCAATAATTGTGGTAAAGAAGTAAAAGAGGGAACAAAGTTTTGTTCTGGATGTGGAGCTTCACTAACCGATGAAACTCCATCATCAGACACACAACAAAACAATATTTCAGGGACCCCATGCCCAAACTGTGGATCAATTATTCCTTTTGGAAACGTGGCTTGTACAAAATGCGGCAGTTTATTAAATCCTAATAAACATACTGCTGCCATTGTTTTAGGATATATATGTTCAGTATTTCTCCCATTATTTGGGATAATAATTGGAATATATCTGCTGACTAGACCTAATAAAGACGTTCACAAACATGGGCTAATTATGATAGTTTTAGCTATAGTAATGGTCATTTTTTGGTGGTTACTTTTTTCATATATGGCTTATACCAGTAGCATGAATCGTTATAATAACTATTATACCGGATACAGTAACTACGGCTACAATGATTACTATAACAGTTATTATGACTATTAATTGATTGGTGAAAAATCATGCCTATGTATTGTGATAAATGTGGAGCTGAACAAAAAAACAAAAATGCTAAATTCTGTGATAAATGCGGAAATAAACTTATTTCAACTAATAATAACATTAATTCAACTAGTGCCTCTTATTCCTGCCCTTATTGTGGTCAAAAAATTCCATATTCAACTAAATGTCCAAAATGTGGAAAATCATTGCAAAATGATGAGGCAGAAATGGCAGGATTAGGCATAGTTGGTATTGTTATATTATTAACTTTAATATCAGTAATTTTGGGATTTATAATATTTTTATTTGGTTAATGGAGACTTAAACATGACAAAGTTTTGTGACAAATGCGGAGCTGAACTAAAAAACGAAAATGCTAAGTTTTGTGACAAATGCGGAGCAAAAGTTAAGATAAGCAATAATAACAGCAATACCAAAACAACTAATATGGGACCCGTACACATATGCCCCCATTGTGGTCAGACTACACCTATGGGACTAAATCATTGTGAAAAATGCGGATCATCATTAGAAGATTATACTACAGCAGTTATTATAGGTTATATTGTTACATTATTTGTACCAATTCTTAGTTTAATTCCAGGAATTTATTTACTAACAAGAAATAATGGAAAAGCAAAAACTCAAGGAGTATTTATTATTGGAATAACTATATTATTTGTTATATTCGTACTGATATTCCAAAGTTGGGTTACATATTTATTATTGATTATTTTAATTATTGTAGGCATATATCTTTGGTATAATGATTACAATATTTTTAATTAAATCATTATTCTATTTAGATTTGGAGAGA
>CADBMS010000132.1 GCA_902795935.1 uncultured Methanobrevibacter sp. | reverse complement strand
TGATTAATAAGAAGTCTATCACCTTTTACAGTAGGTAAATCTGATAACTCAAATGTTATATCTCTATTTTTGTTTTGATTATATAAGTTTGAACATATTGAGTTTACAATATCACTTGTATCAATATCCATAATATTTAGCTCTTGACTACCTACACGGGACAATACTACTACTTCATTTAGTAATGCATTCATACGTTCAGTATTAGTTCTTACTGAATCTAATAAATGCATTCCAGTTTCATCTAATTCATTTTTATACTGTTCAAAAAGAATTCTTGATGAACCATCAATAGTTCTTAATGGAACTTTTAAATCATTTGAAACAGAATATGCAAAAGATTCCAATTCTTGATTAATATCTTCCAATTTTTTAGTTTGTTTGATTAATTTTTCATTAAGAATTTGTAATTTATATACTTTTTCAACTCTTTCAGATAAAAGAGTAACTGATAAAATGATAATTATTAAAAATACTAAACGTAACATCTCAGTTGAAAAATCAAATGATGTTACACCATACTTATTAGCCATTGGTATTATAACAATAACAAATAATGATAATGAAATCGGAACAAAACTCCAACGCAATTGTCTTCTTGAAAACATAATTATCACATAAATTATATATAATTTAGTATTTATTATATTAGTATAAGTATTTAAAAGGGATAGTTTTCATTAAACGTATTGATTTGAATTAAATACTTTAATTAATATTGTGCTATAAATTAAGATATCAATTTATGAGTCATTATATATAATTTAATAGTCAATTATTGATATATTATATCTATTTTAAAAAAAAGATTTAAAATTAACAATAATCTTTTAAATATTATATTAATTTTTAGTATAATTAATGAAATGTATAGTTAGTTATCACATATTGATAATAAGTTCTTTTTAAATAATATGTGAAAAACTCATAATTATGAATTTAAGTATTAAAATTTATTAAAATTATATTAATATTAATACCTTCTTTATATTAATACATTCTTTATAATCTAAATTAAATTTGTGGACTTGAAATTTTACATATGATATGTTTAAGTGCGAATTTTTTGTGTGAAATAGACTATTTTTATAAATTATCGTTAAAAATAAATTTAAACTAATTTCTTTTTAACTTCTATAGGCATTTTGCTTTCTTCAAATACTTCGAAAATATGTCCACATTCAGAACATTTCATTACACCAACATCACCTTCAGGTATATGAGGAATATAAAAAGCATCTTCATTACCAGCACGATTTCTTTTACGGGAAATTCTCTTATCTACACAACCACATTTTGGACAAGGTTGATTTAATAATTCACTTTTCATGGTTTCACATCCTCTATTTTAATAAAACATGCAAATGTTCGTACATGTTCGAATATATTTTCTTATACTGGCAATAGTATTTAAATATTTGTATTTTATTATGAGTTATCAAATATATATTATCAAATAAAATATCATTTACGAGCATTTCCAACTTTACGTGCTAAAACTAACTCTCCAATAGCAATTAAACCTACAAAAAATTTCTCTAAACCTCCAGTAGCCCAAATAGCTTCACCAAATGTTGCATTATGAATATTATTTTCATATTGTTCAGCAGTTACTTTTTTACCAGTTCTTCTACGAGTAACAATTGCAGATGCTTCCATTAATTCATCCCAACTAACACCCTTTAGTTCACTCTCCATTGCTTTGAATATTTTATAAACCTTAATTTCATATAATTTAGAGAATGTATTAAGAATATCTGAAAATTTAACAACACCAACAACTTGATTATCATCATTTAACACAGGAATACTTAATAATTTATATTCTGAAGTTTTTAAAACGGCTAAACGAGCAGTTTCATTAGCATTAATAGAAATAATTTCATCAGTAGAGTGCATAATTCCTTCAATCGTGGATACATTTTCACGTAATCCTCTAGTAATGTCTAAAGAAGTAATCCACCCCACTAATTTTTTATTATCATCTACTACTGGTGCAGTGAAAAATCTATGATTTTCCATATTTATTGAAACTTCAATTAAATCATCAGCTGCCAAAACATAATTAAAATTTGAATCCATCAATTCTTTAACTCTCATTATTCACACACTCCAGCTTTAATGCACCAACAGGGCATTTTGATGAACAAACATCACATAATATACAATTATCCTCATCTAAACAAATATTTCCATCAATTATTTTAATTGATTTAGTAGGGCAAACATCTTCACATATAAAACACCCCACACAAATATTATCATATGTTTTTAAATCCTTAATTTTAATAATAGGACCTAAATCACGTTCAAGTGTTATTGCATTAATAGGACATAAACTAACACAAGAGCCACACCCAATACATGATTTTTCATCAATTCTTACAGTTTTACCCTTTTCAAAGATTATTGCACCAGTTGGACAAAAGTCTACGCAATCACCACAAGAACTACATGCCATGAAATTAACTTTAATTGATTTCATTTTCACAAATCTATGAGGAATCTTAATATTTTTAACATTATAAGTTAATTCTTCATCATTAACAGATGAAATAACATTAAACACTTTAATAGATGCTACAGGACATGTTTGAGAACAAATATCACATTTAACACATGAAGATGTAATTTTTGCAGGTTTCATAGAATTTGCTTTATCAATAGCATTAACCGGACACTCTTCAACACATAAATTACATCGAACACAATTTGAAGTAATATTAATAAAGCTGTTTGAAACAGAAAAAGCTTCAATTTCATTGCCTAAATCTTCTTCATCATGAAATTTTAAAGCAATTTGAGCCTTTAAATCATTAATATCTTTCTTAAATCTTATGTTCATCTTTGAACCTCAATTTATTATTATATTATTAATCTTTTATAATTTTAAATTTTTTAAGTTTTATTCTAAATCTTTAATATATGGTAATCCTGTTGTAGCACCCATTTTTGTAACAGAATATGAAGCAATTTTATTTGCAAAAATGCATGATTCTTCTAAATTTTTATTCATTAATTGAGAATATAAAAATCCTGCATTAAAAGCATCACCTGCACCTGTAGTGTCAATACAATTTACATTAAATGCTGGAACTATAACTTTTTTATCATCTTGAAATGCAGATACTCCTTTTGATCCTTGTTTGATTACTATTGTTTCAATACCAAAATCCCATAATTGACTTAAAGAATCTTCAATATTTTTTATTTTTTTATTTAATAATAATTCTAATTCATTAAAATTTAATAATAAAATATTAGTATTAAATAAAATTTCTTTTAAATTGATTATGCCTTTATTAACATAAATCATACCTGGATCAAAACTTATTTTAATTTTTTTTGAAATATTATTTATTAATTCTATTTGTGTTTTAAATGAATCCCCAACAAAGGAACTTAAATGTAAAAATTTAGTTTTATTTATTGTTTTTAAATCTATTTCAGAAAGTTTAATTGTGTCATTAACTCCAGAATCAACATACAATGCCCTTTCACCATTAGAATCTACGAATCCCATTACCTTACCAGATCTACCTTTATTAGATATTATTAAGTTTTTTATGTTTATTTTTTCTTTTATTAAATTATTTTTTAAAATTTTACCTTCATTATCCTCTGAAATTTTACCAATATATGATACATTTAAACCTAATCTAGAGAGTCCTATGCATGTGTTTGCTGCAGATCCACCACAACTTTGGGTGAAATCTTTTATGAAACTTTCATCATCATTAGTTACTATTTTATCAACTAAGAATAGTTGATCTACATTTAGAGCACCAAATCCAGTTATGTCTATATTCATATTTTGTAATCTCACATTTTTTTATTATTTTTAGAATAAATTTTGTAAGTTTAGGGTGTAATCTCCAAGATTACCATTATAATTTCCTGCAGATATTTTAGATACTCCATCTACATTACAAACTTCAGTTATTGCAATTTTCATTGCCTCTTTAATATTATCAATTGTAAGACCATTTATAACAATTTCAGGAATATAATTAACATTTTTAGGAACCCTAGATTCATTTTTAAGTTGATGTTTTAATGAAGGACAATAAGGATGATTAGTTGTTGGACCAATCCAAGGGTAATTTGTTTCAACTTTTGATGCAGCTGAACAAATATCAAATGGAGCAATAACTCCTTCAACTGAGGATAATGCATCTAATGCCCTCTTACCAGCTTCAATAACTGCATCTTTTGTTTGACACATATACCAAAAATTAGCACCCATAAAACCATTTTGGTAAGCTAGACTAGATTCGATTTTAAAGTCTGGAACTGCAATAGGAACATTAATCATATCTCTACCATACTCATTTAATTCCCATTCAAAACCATCTCCACAATGTCCCACTTGTTTCATCATTCCAATAAAGCCATTAGGATTAGGTGTTGCATTGAACACACTAGTGAATGGTTTAACAAGAATATCTTGACGTATACGATATGACAATTCTAATTCAAATTTTTCTAAATCATCTAACGCAAACCAATATTGAGTAATCACACCTTTACGACCATCAGGAGTTTTATCAGCACCTATAAATGATTCAATACCACTTTCTAAACGACCAATAACTGCACTCGGCGTTGATGTAGAATCATATGCTGCTCTTTTTATAATTTCATCATGATCTGCAGTTATAATTGTTCGCACACATTTACCATCAAATATTTCACAAAATGTATCATCTATAGGAACATTATTAATTTCCATAAATATCATTACCCTAAATTTGCTATAGATTCTCCTCTAATCATTTTACGAGTTTTTAAACTTTTTTTTATGAGTTCATCAATATTATCATCAGTTATTCTTTGAATAAGAGGTAATTCTTTTTTTTTATATATTTCTTTAAAGTTGTTTAAAACTTCTAAATTACATTTAAACTCATTTAGAGTTCTTTCAACATCAATATTAAATCCATCCACAAATTGTTTAACATAATCTGTGTTAAATCTGAAATATAAATCTAATAATAATAAAGTGGATGATGTATTATCTGCTATAATTGCAATGTCTGCTGCTTTTAGGGCAAATTCATTACCATTAAATGATACTGAAAGACCATTATTTTCTTTAATATATTTTAATGGTTCAACATCAGTTATACTATCCCCAACATACATTACATTATTTGGAGTTGTTTTGTTTTTCTTGATAATTTCTAAAAGAGCTAATTGTTTACCACTACCACCAACAGTAGAAATAGTTTCAATTTGTTTACCAATATTCATAGAAGGTATTTCATTAGTGAAAATATTATCTATCATGTCAAAGTCAGCAGAAATTATTTTATCTTTTAATTTTTTAATTTTTTCAGATTCTTCAGTAGTTAAATTAAAAGAATCTAAATCTACTTTTGTATAAAAAGTATTTTTTAGTGGAAAGTTCATTAAATCACATAATGATTCAATGTATTGTTCATAACTTGTACTTATTATATAAGAGTTAATATTATTGAGAGCTCTAGATAATAAAAAATTAGATTCTTTAACAATTTTTAATGTTTTTTTAGCAAAGTCTTTGCTTTTTTGATTATCAACACCATATGCTAGTAAAAACGGGATAATAAATTTTAATGTTGTTCCAGCATTATAATTTTCTTTTTTAATTTCATCTGCTAATATATCATCATAATTACTTATTATTTCAAATAATTTATCTCCATCTGGAATAAATTCTTTAGATAACTCATAAGCATTATCATTAATAGTAAGTGGCCCTTCACAATCTGTTACAAATAATTTATTTTGCAAATTAAACCTCCATTTAAAAATATATTAATTAGATTTTAAATTTAATAGCATTAGTTGGGCAAATCATGACTCCTTTGTTGCAACCAATACATTTTTCATCATTTTTATAGATTTTATTATCTTTTAATGATAATGCATTAACTGGACAGTTATTAACACAAACACCACAAGATTGACATATAACATTATCAATCTCTATTTCAATAGGATTATCTCCTAAAACTTGAGTTTTTCTTAATAAAACCTTATCTTCAGACAATTTAAAGTATATTTTCTCTAATATAATGGCATTCATAGGACATATTGGAACACATAAACCACAATTGACACAATTATCATTTATAGCAACAGGTGATGGCATTTTTAAATTAATACACTCTGCTGGACAAATATCAATACATGCCCCACACCCAATACAATCATTTTCTATTACAAAAATTTCTGATTTTGAAGGTAGATTATCAGTAATCTCATTAAAATCTTGAATTTGCAAATCATTAGTTAATAATAAATTAATGTTTTGATTAATTTTATTTGTTACATCAATTTCAGCATCATTTTCAATCTCAGTAGTATTTAATATATCTTGTAGTATGTCATCTAAGATAAAAATCTCTGATGCTAATTTTTCAGATTCTTTTTCTGTAATTTCAAATGCTAATTCTGTTGTTTTCATTTTAGAAAATTGATTATATGCTCTTTTCCTTGAAGAGTATTTAATAGCTGCTGATGGACAAGAATTCATACATTCTTCACATCTAGCACAATAAGAAGGATTAATATATGGTAATTTATTTTTTTTACTAATTAGTATTGCTCCTTTAGATGGACATATCCTTGTACAAGTCATACAACCAATGCATTTTTTTTGATTAATATTTATTGCTTTTCCACCTACAACGGATTGTGGTAAAATTTTTCCATACTTAATTGCTTCAGTTGGGCATGCTCTTGCACAGTACCCACATTTAACACATATATTTTCATCAATAACATTATGAGGTTCTTCATTACCAGATGCCACTATTTTAATTGCACCAGTTCTACAAGCTGCAACACAAGCTCCACATATTCTGCAAATTTTATGATTAATGTTTGGTATATTTTCTTGTACTGGTTCTGAAAACTTAGTTTTTATATTTATTGCATCATATGGACATGCATCCCTACAGATATAACAACCAAAACAATTTTCATCTAATTTAATTAAATTAAAAGGTTTTTTTTGTTGATGTATTGCATTAATTGGACAGGAATCAATACAAGGTTTATTTTTACAGACTTTACATTTACTATTATCAATTTCATATTCCACTTCAACTTCTCTAAGTGGTTTGTATACATTGTCTGTTATAGAAATAATAATCAACTCCTAATTAACTTCTAGATAACTGAGAAGATTGTACTGTAATTAAAATAACATCATCCTCTATTAAAAATCTAACATTATAAAATTTAACAACATAAAAAGGACAAGTTTGATAACAAATACTACATCTCAAACATTTATCAATATCCCTTTGAACCCCATCATTTTTATTATAAGTAATTGCTGAAGAAGGACATTCAGCTACACATAACCTGCAATTATTACATTTATCCATATCCCAAGTAATAACTCTCAAATTAAGCCTATCAATCATTTTTTCAAGTAAATCTTGAACTAAATCTTCCATATTTATTATTTCAAGACATTTATCTTTTAGTGGTTTTATTGGAATTTGCATCCTAAATATTGAGTTTTTATCCAAATCTTTGAATTGATATTCATTTTCTTCAACAACAGATTCTAAAGTATTAGTTATTAATTTAATAACTTGTTTTTGTTCTTCAACATTATTTACATATATTATTTTTAGTGAACCTTTAACTGGACAAACTTTTGTACATTTACCACAATTGATACATTTTTTTTGATTTATACGTAATTTATTATCTTGTTCTTCAATAGCATCTACTGGACAAACTTTAGTGCATTTTTTACACCGAATACATAAATAATCATCAATTACGTATTTAATTTCTGTTGGAATTATTTGAAATTCTTCTGTTATTTCATGGTTTTCTCCACAAGTGATTGTTTTAGGGATTGATGGGCAAACTTCGGAACAAAAACCACAACGTATACATATAGAATTATCTATTTCTGGAAAAGTTAAAATTTCGTTAATAGTGGCATCTGTATTTCTTATTAATTTAATTGCACTAGGAGTTGGACATGCAGCTGTACATGCCCCACAACTTATACAATTTTCTTTAGTAACTTGTGGAAAATCCCTAAATCTGTCTGGTTTATCCATTATCTCTTTTTCAGACTTTGCAGTTGTGAATTTATCTATCCATGCTTTTTTAGCAAATTCATACAAATACCATATTACAGAAGACATAACATCATCACATTTTATTTAAAAATTATCTTTTTATAGGTAAATTTTTATTTTTTCATTTTTCTCATTAGTCACTATTACTCTTTCAGCACAAGCTATACATGGATCTACACTAGCATATGTTGCAATAGCATCTGACACTGTCATTGCATCATTTAACATATATCTTGCACAACAATCAATATTCATTATACTTGGAGTTCTAATAGATATATTTTTAATAAGATTTCCATTAGTTTCAACCATATATCTTACTTCACCCCTTGGAGCTTCATTTATCCATTCTCCATATCCTCTACCAATTTCTACAGGTATACGTGTATCTCCTGATGGTATATTTTCTATTGCTTGTTTTAAAATTTTTATTGATTCTGGAATTTCATCAAATCTGTTCATATTCCTAGCAAAATTATCTCCATCTTTTCTCCATATAACTTTGAAATCAAAATTATCTTTATAAGTATGATGGCTTTTACGGTAATCTTTTTTTATTCCTGACCCTCTACCTATAGGACCTACAGCCCTACCTTCTATTGCTTCTTTTTTAGACATCCGACCTACTTTATTACTTCTTAATCTTAAAAATGGACCTTCAGCATACATTCCATAATATGTATCAAATTCTTTTTCTAGTTTTAGGATTATTTCATGGATTTTTTGGAGATGTTCATCTTTAGCATCCATCCGGACTCCTCCAACAATGTTCCATCCCATATTAACCCTATTACCGGTTAATAATTCAATTGCATCCATTATTGGTTCTCTCATCTTCAACATGTACATGAATAATGTTTCATGCTCTACTGATTTGAAAAAAGTAGAATTAGCAAGTAAATGGCTTTGAATTCTGTCTAATTCATTTGTTATTACACGTAAATATTGTGCTCTTAATGGAGCTTGTACGCCTGAAATTTTTTCAAATGTCTCTGCAAATGTTTGGGTGTGAACATATGAACAAATTCCACATACTCTTTCAGAGAGATATATTCCTTTTTGCCATGGTTTACCTTCCATTATCCTTTCAATTCCCCTATGAACAAAACCAAGATCTATCTCAGCACTAATTACTCTTTCTCCTTTAGTTTTTAATTTTAAACGTGCTGGTTCTTTTAATGCAGGGTGAATTGGGCCAATTGGGACTATCATTTTCTTTGCCTCCCTTTAGTAGCTATGGCTCCTGGAGCTACAGAAAGTATTGATTCTAGTATTTCAGAGGGTCTTGGTGGACAACCTGGAACTTCTGCATCAACGGGTATAAAATCAGATACTGGTGCATAAACACATCCTCCTTCTTGATTGAAAACATCGCCTGATACCGGGCAACTTCCTAGTGTAACTACAATTTTTGGTTCTGGTGTTTTAGTGTAAATTCTTCTAAGATTTTCCTTCCATTGTTCAGTTACAGGACCTGTTATTAATAATACATCTGCTTCACGAGGATTGTTATGAACATAAATACCATATTGTTCTAAATCATATCTTGGAGATAATAATGCAACTACTTCAATGTCACATCCATTACATCCTCCAGTATTTATTAAACATACATGAATTGAACTTTTACGTATTACATCTTTAAGAGAATCTAACATTTTATTTTACCCTCTAATTAATAGCTATTATTTTATTTTAATAATGATTTTATTTCTTTTTTAGTTTCATCATATATTGAATCGTAATTTTTCCCATTGAGTATTTCTTCTATTTTTTCATCTAATAATGTGTTGATGTCTTTTTTCGGGATTAATTGCATTACATCAATTAACAGGTTAAGTTTTAAGTCAAAATATAGTTTTGTTTTTAAATAATTTGGATATGCTGATTGTATACGTGAATGTAAACCTTCTAAACTTATCATATCTAAATTATTCATTAATATTTGTTCTAATTCTTCATTATCCATTTCTAATTCTTTTGATAAAGGGTTGATTATATCAATTTGCCATTTATAACCTTTTAGTATTCTTAATTTCATCAATTCTAATTTTTCTTTAGTTGACATATTGCTTAGGTACCTCCTATTAGTAATCTTAGTAAATAGATTAATCCTGCAATTATTATACCAACATATGTTTCTTTCCTACCATAACCTGGACGCATTCCTATTATTAATGAAACTAAGAATAATGATACTATTACTATTATTTCTTGAGGTATAAACTGTATTAGTGATGAATTAATTAATAATATCCATGCTATAATTGAAATTGTTAATGCTAAATTATCCATTTTTTCAATTACAAAAGGTAGGGAATATTTTTTATAACTTAATACTAATCCAAATATTGCACCTATAACAAATGCTAGAATATAAATTAAATATAATAATTCTGTCATAGACCATCACTTTTATGCAGGTTTATATAATAATATGAATGAAATGATTATAAATAACAAAGTTAATATAAACATGCTTGTTTCTAATTTTTCAGATAAATAACTTATTTTATCATTGTTTTGGTAGAATATTAAGAATACCAATATTATTGCAATTATTAAAATAGGTATAACTATAATCCATTGTATAAATACCACTAAAGCACTTACAATTATAACACATAACAGTACTAGTGTGGATAATAATATTATACCTTTTTCATCTGCCATTATCTTTTTACTCCTTAATCAAATTTTTTAATTTAAATAATCATTAATATAATTGATCCAAATATTCCTATAAATGCACATGTTATTTGGAACATAACTGAATGGTTTGGATTTAGTATTGGTGAAATTGCATTAATAATTGCGATAATTACACTAATAACTATCATTCCCATAAAATAAGAAATCAATGATAGTGGCCCAAAGAATACTGTTAAGTATATCCAAAGAAGCATGTACCACGATATTGATTCTGAGAACATTAAGTATCCTCTCATTACACCAAAGTGTTCTGTTTCATAACCTGATATAATGTCTTTTCCTTTAGTTATACTGAATAAGGAATAATGTGATTTTGTTATTAATAATACAAAGAACATTATACCTGCTAGTGGAATTGAGAATATTAATGGCCCATTTATGGATTGATAAGTTATTATGTCACTTATAATCATAGTATGTGTTTGTAGGTAAACTACTATTAATAATGCAAATAAAGGGAGTTCAGCTGATGCAGAAAATACTGCTCTTACACAACTTAATTTACCATATGGTGAACCTGAAGAGGAACCTGCATTATGTTCCACGATTTTATGCATTGCATAAATTCCAAAGATTAATAATAATGAACCTTGAGTTACAGGACCCATTATTATACCAGTAACCCATATTGCACATAATGTACTTGCAATAGCAATATAGAAAGGCATAGCTGCTGTTTTAGGGAATGATGTTTCTTTAAGATAAAATTTCAATGTATGCAATACATATTGAATTATTGGTGGTCCAGGTCTCATTTGAACTCGGGCCATAACTTTTCGTTGTAAACCAATGAGGACAGTTCCCATAAATGCCGCTATTAGTAAATTTATGAGAATTGAAGCCATTAAATTCATTTAATCACCATAATTAAGAGTTTAGTATCCAATAAAAGGTTCAAATACTCTTTCTTCTTCCTCATCTTTTATTGGTTTAGCCATTACTATTAATCCAATGGTTAATAAAAATACTGGAATTAAAAATATTGATATTGTATAAACAATCCATGCAGGAAGATTGAATATTAAAGCATAACCTATACCAATTATGGAAATTATTAATCCAATATAACTGAATAATTTAAGTTTATCCATCAAATTATCTCCTTTTTATTTAAAATGTGTTTATAATTAATAATATTTCAATTGCTCTTGTAATTATAAGTAATGAACTTAAATGTATAATTAATATAAATGGTGAACCAGGAGTACGAAACATTTCTGCTTTAGTTGCATAAAATGGTGCTACACCACTTTCACCCAAAAGTCCTATTAATATTAATGCAGAACCAAAGTATACCATGGGATTTGGTTGTATTTGTGCTAAGTTTAGTATGCTTAATGTTCCAGTTGCACCTAATATTAAGGCTGCTCCTGAAAAAAGTGGCATTGATGATATCATTGCAATTAAACCATATTGGAATGCAGAATCTAATACATCTATTATTTTTACTGCAGATACTATTCCAATATTAAGAATCCCTATTAAAGTTACAAATAATGTGAAATTGAATAAATCACCAGTTATCATTGCACCAGATGTTGCAAGGCCACATATAATAGCTAAAAATCTTCTGATTTTAAATTCTTTTAAATCAATGGAGATTCTATTGTCTTCTAATGAACCGAATTCTGCTTCAACTTGAGTTTCAGTTTTACTTATTGCGATTAAGAAAGTAAAAATAAGTGCACCTGCAAACATGAAAAGACTAAATGGAGTTATATATAACATTATATCCCCTAAAGGTATGAAACCAAATATTTCTCCACTTAATGCTGCAATATCCATTTTAATTTACTCCATAGATTTATTATTTTAATAATTACTTTTAATTAGCGTTATTCTTTTTTTATTTCTTCACGGTTCATTATACCTATTAATCCCATTTTTAGTGCAACTTTTATTAAAATTCCGAATGCTGCAAGTAATAATGATAATAACCAATATTGTGGCACTATAAAGAATGTTAAAAACCCAATAATCCATAATGTCCATGCAATACCAGATATTCCTGCAATTCCATCAAATATATTTATATTTAGTCCTTTTGATTTTTTAGATATTGCATAGAATAGTATTCCAGCACCAGCAATTGCTCCTCCAGTAAATCCAGTTAAAAATACCCCATATAAAACAAGTATTATTGCAATGAAATTTGGAGCAGTGTTTAATATTTCCATGTCTAATTTGAATGTATTTGGCAGTAATGGCCCATCTTTTTCTAATTTTCTCATTTCACGAGTTAACAATAGTTCTGATATTGCCATTATTTCAGCTAATTCAACAACTAAACCAGGCAATATTAATGCTTCTGCTAAATCAGTTCCTACTGCAGAAACTATTACTAACATTGATAATCCAATAATATCAGTTAATATTAATACATCTAAATCATTTTTTTGGATCGATATTCCAAATAGTGCTATGAAACCTGTTATTAAACCAACATATAAAGCTGGAAGAAATATTGACGCCGTATATTCTGGTACAAATGTTGCTGCAATCATATTTTAATCTTCCCTCCTCATAGTAAAGTTTAAACCAAGCCATGATGCTATAACAAAGGCCATCATAAGGATTGATGATTCTAATATTGTGTCAAAACCACGAGTATAATATAATATTTCATCAAGAATACCTCCAGGTGATGCACAAATAGATGTTCCAAAATATATTGTGTTATCTTTAACTAATAATGCTAAAGGTGTTAAATATGATGTTATTTTACCTAAATTTTGGGAATTATTTGGATATTGAGCTTTAACATAAGCATCTTCAATTAATGGAATACCCCCACGATCATAAGGAGCTAATGAATTATTTTCATTAATTTGTTCTTGAATTTCAGGACGCACATATAATTGATTATCATTTAAATTCATAGGAATGAATAAACCGATTAATAGGATAATAGCCAGTGTTAATGAGAATAGTCTTGGAATTAATTTTGGATTTGCTAAATTATTCCATATTTCAGCTAAAGTTTTCATAATTCAACTCCCATTTCATCTAATCTCACAATTAAACGTAGTAAAATCATGGACACAATTACTGATGCTGCTATATAAGTTAATAATGCCAACGTATGATTATATGTTAATAGTATTAAGGATATTCCCACTGCAGCAACTTCTGTATTGAGTGTTCTTATGATTGGATCTTTCACACCAGGACCCGTAACTGTAGCTATCGAACCTAGTATCAGTAGAAATGCTCCAGATATGAACCATATTTGTGATTCCATCATTTTATTTCACTCCTATTTAATCTGTTTTTACGAGACTCATCTAATTTAATAATAGCCATTAGGAATATTATTGTGGCTATTGGGTCAAATATTGCTGTTGCAAATGCTAAATCAAGGTATCTTGATGAAACTAGTATTATAAAAAATCCCGCATCTAATATATTGAACATTATTATTTTATCTATTGGTTTTTTTAATAAAATTATTCCAATAGCCCCAATAATTAGTAAAAGCAATGCTATTGTTGTTATATTTATAAAACCAAATGGATTCATTATAATTCACCATAATCTAATGTTATTTCATCTTTTAACCTATCTAAAGTGTATGCAATTGCATTAGCACTTAAAGTTGAGCAAATAAAGAATGTTATAGCTACAATCGCTCCAAAGGGAGTTTTTATATATAATGCAACTAATGCCGATACTGCAAAACCTATAACATTTAGGTATAATAATCTTTCAGCACGATCTTGAGAAATTAATACTCTTACAGCCATTATAAACATTATTATACCCACAATTGTGATTAACATATTCTTTATTCACCTTTTCCAATCATAATACATACCTTCCTAGTTTTTTAGAAATATTGGCTATTAATTTAGATGTAAATGGGTGATGAATGCCCTGAATTGTTGTTATTGCAATTAACATACCAACAATAAACATTTCAGAAGTTACCCCCATAATACCAAATATTAATATTAGTAAGGTAGTTGTTATTGCACCTATTGAACCTGCATATCCAGGGTCTGCACATAACCTGTTACCCACATATACTAGTAATGCTGCTATGAATCCCCCTTCTGGTGCTCCCATTAAATAACAAGATATTGCTGCTAGTAATGTTCCAGCGGATGCATCTGGAGAACATACAATGTTTCCTTGGAAAAAACCTCCACCCAAATCACCATTTCTTTTTTTTATATTTTCTCCAATAATTTTAGATCCTTTAACCCCTGGAGATTCAGACAATCCAAAGTAAATATCAATTATTACAAAGTTTAACCATGAAATAACTGTTGCAATTATGATTCCTATTATTAAGTTCATGATACATCCCCACTATTAGGTTTAGGGAATGTGTCATCTAATAAATATTTTACAAATAATGCACTTAAAATCCCAATAATTAATGCTAAGTCAATATTATAATAATATCCATTAATATTTAACTCCACACAAATTGCAAACAATCCTAAAGCTATTATTGGCGTTGGAAATAATGCAGTAGAGGCCCATGAGTGCCTTATTGGTTTTTCAGGCAATAATGGTAGTTTTACTAATAAAGCCATAATTATTGCTGAAATAATGGTTATAATATAATTTATTAAAATATATATTTCAGTTATAGGAATCCACATAGTAATAAATAGTTTCTAAAAAATATATAAATTTTGGCTTTGTAGAAAACCTTTTTTTCTAATTTTTATTTTTGCACTTAAAATTGATTTTTACCCTAAATTTCTATAAATATC
>CADBMS010000131.1 GCA_902795935.1 uncultured Methanobrevibacter sp. | reverse complement strand
TTTCAAGTGTAAATAAAATAAATAGATATTTATAGAAATTTAGGGTAAAAATCAATTTTAAGTGCAAAAATAAAAATTAGAAAAAAAGGTTTTCTACAAACCCCAAAAATAGTTAAAAGCTTAGATTATTTTCAAAAAATAAGTTAAAAAGTTATATGGTAGTAATATAACTTTAAATATTTTAAATTTCTTTAAGTTCAGCAGGTTTTGTTTCTTCAAAAATTGCTGTGTTTTTTATATTAGATTTGCCAATTATATCTCCATCAAATCTAAATTTATATCCTCCAGTTTTATTAACTAAGAAATTATAGATAACTGCAGTAACTGCGATACTTATAAAACTGAATATAAAAGTGAGTACAATTGTAATAATTCCAATAACTAAAGCTGGAACAAATGCATCAAATATTGCTGCAAAAATAACACATGCAATTACAAGTATAGTAATCCAAAAAGTATGTACTAAAGTTAAACTAATAGCTGTAGATACTGGGTCAACTTTAACTAATTCAACAAAACCATGATGTCTTTCTTCAAATTCAACTAAAGCGCCATTAACATATTTAACAATAAAATTATATGTTATGGCAAATAATCCTCCTGCAATGAAACCTCCAGCAGCACTTCCAATAATAGAACCCATAATATTTCCTACAAGACTAATTAGTAAGTAAGGATTTGTTGATGCTAAACCTAAGTATAACATTGGCCCAATAGCTAAATTCCAAAGTAAACCTATAATAGTTCCAATAATCGCATTTACTAATCCATAACTTATAGGATTAATTTTAACTAATCGGTTATTATCAAAACCAACTTCAATTGCTTCAAATTTACGTGCTACTAAATTAAAAGTAATTGTGAAAAGGAATGCACTACCTAAAGATAAAAGGAATATTAAAACTGGAAATGATATTATGGATCCAATACTAAAACCTAATACTCCTAATGCCACTTCTTCCATTTCTGAATTTAAACTAACTGCATAAAATATTATTGATGCAATTACCATAATCATTGCAGTAATTATTCCCCAAATAGCACCCATAGATGAATTTGTAATTGTATATGGAACTTCTTTGATTTCCATTAATTTTTTCATATCCATATAAAAAACCTCTTTTTTATAATACAGTAGTATATTAGAACCAGCTTTCAGATTCTTTAATTAAATTTTCAACACTTAAAATCGCAGATCCAATATAAGTATGTGGATCCATAATGGTTTCAACATCACTTTGATTTAAATAACCTTCAATTTCATCTCTAGATAAAATAACGTCTGATAATAATAAGTTTTCTTTATTAGACTTAATTGCGCATTCCCTAACAAGGGCATAAGCAGTTTGTCTACCCATACCTGCACGTGTAAGTTCAGCCATTAATCTTTCAGCCATAATCAAACCATTAGTGTAATTAAGATTTCGTTCAATGTTTTCAGGATAGAAAACAAGGTTACTCATTAATTTAATTGATAAATTAAGGATATAATCAGTTAAAATACAAGATTCTGGGAAAATAATTCTTTCACAAGAAGAATTAGTTAAATCTCTTTCATGCCAAAGAGGATTATTTTCTAATGCAGGAATAACATAAGATCTAACAACCCTAGCAACACCACAAATTCTCTCTGCAGTGATAGGGTTCATTTTATGAGGCATAGTACTACTTCCAACCTGTTTTTCTGGATCAAACTTTTCACCTAATTCCATAAGTTCAGTTCTTTGAAGATTACGGATTTCTAATGCAATTTTATCTAGTGAAGTTACAATATTTGCATTAACCATCATAAATTCGGCATGATTATCTCTTTGAAGTACTTGGTTTGTTAATGAAGCTGCTTTTAATCCTAATAATTTGGATACTCTTTGATGGATTTCCCATCCTTCTTCTCCAAGTGCGGCAGTTGTACCTACAGCACCAGTCATCATACCCAAACATAATCTTTTTTCTACAGAATCTAATCTTTCATAATGCCTATGCATTTCATCAGCCCATAAAGCAAACTTCATACCATAAGTAGTTGGTAATGCATGTTGTCCATGGGTTCTACCCATACAAACAGTTTTTTTATTATCTTCTGCAATCTTAAGTAAAAGTTTTGTAAATTTAACTGTTTTATTTTTTAATATTTGAATTGATTCTTTAAGTAATAATGAATTAGAACTATCTACAATATCATTAGATGTTGCACCAAAATGCACATATTCTCCTGCATCTCCTTCACATTTCTCAGCTAAACCTTTCATAAGTGCGGCAATATCATGATTAGTTTCTCTTTCAATTTCATTAACTCTTTCAAGTGTAACTATATCAGTTTTAGCTTTAGATTTGATTTCACTAGCATGTTCTTGTGAAATCATACCCATATCAGCTTCAGCTTGTGCTAATGCAGCTTCAACATCTAACATTTTTTGTAATTTATTCTCAGATTCCCAAACATTTTTCATTTCAGGAGTTCCATAACGAAATTCAATAGGATGAATAGCTATATTAATGCCCCCTCTATTTGATTATATACTCTTTTTTTGTTATATTGTAAAAATTAATAATGTTGAAACTTTAAATTTAGGTTCCTGATAAATGTAGGGCTATACATAAAAAACCAAGTAATATTACCATAACTACTACTTGTTTTGGGGATATTTTAGGACCTTTAGTTTCATCTTCAAAATACCTTATTAAACCTGCACCACTTGCAGGTAGATTTTGTTTATCTTTTTTTGCCATTGTATCACCATGTAGGAACTAAATATTTTATATAATTAAAATAATTTTTTATTTTATAGTTAAGTACTAGTTAACTAGATATTTGATATAAAAATAAACTTATAAAATTAACTTAATTAATTTTAATTTATCATATAATTATTAATTATAAAATAATCAATATAAATAATTAATGCAATAAATAATATAAGTTATAATTATTACTCATATTTTTTACACAATATTATTTTTATTATAAATATTCTAAGTGATTTTTATGGATTATTTTGAGAAATTAGAACATGAAACAAAAAAACTTTACAAAATAGCTGAAGAAGCACGTTCTAAAGGATTAGATGTTACGCGAAATGTTGAAGTGCCATTAGCTAAGGATTTAGCTGAACGTGTAGAGGGTTTAGTTGGTCCAAAAGGAGTTGCAAAAAGAATCAAAGAATTAGAAAAGGAATATGGTGATAGGGATATTGTTGCATTTAAGTTAGCTGCAGAAATAGCATCTCAAAAAATAGAAGTTCCTCCTGGAGAAGATGAAATTAAACTAAGAGAGCCATTAACTGATCAAGGATTAAGAACTGCATTAGCAATTCTAACTGAAGGTGTAGTGGCAGCTCCTTTAGAAGGAATATCTCAAATAAAACTTAAAAAAAATCTTGATGGTTCTGATTACTTGGCGGTTTATTTTGCAGGACCAATTAGAAGTGCTGGTGGAACTGCAGCAGCATTATCAGTATTACTTGGAGATTACATACGTAGAGCCATAAATATTTCAGAATATAAACCAACTGATGATGAAATTGAAAGATATGTTGAAGAAGTAGAATTATATGAATCTGAAGTAACAAACCTACAATATTCGCCAAAACCGGATGAAGTGAGATTAGCATCAAAAAATATACCTGTTGAAGTTTCTGGAGAACCTACTGATAAAATTGAAGTATCACATAGGGATTTACCTCGTGTGGAAACAAATAATATTCGAGGGGGAGCATTACTTGCGATGGTTGAAGGAGTTATCCAAAAGGCACCTAAGGTTTTAAAATATGCTAATACTTTAGAATTAGACAAATGGGATTGGCTTGCACAGTTTTCAAAGTCACCTAAAGCATCTGATGATGGGGATAAAAAAATTGAAGTTAAGGCAGATGATAAATATATGCAGGATATTATTGCTGGTCGGCCTGTGTTATCCTATCCTTCAGAAAAAGGAGGATTTAGATTAAGATATGGGCGTTCAAGAAATACTGGATTGGCAGCAATGGGAGTACATCCTGCAACTATGGAATTAATGGAGTTTTTAGCTGTAGGAACTCAAATGAAAATAGAACGGCCGGGTAAAGGAAATTGTGCATGTCCTGTTGATAGTATTGAAGGTCCAATAGTTAAACTCAAAAATGGTGATGTAGTTAAAATAGAAACTATTGAAGAAGCACGTAAATTACGCCATAATGTCGATGAAATATTATTTATGGGTGATATGTTAGTAGCATTTGGTGAATTTTTAAGAAATAACCATGTCTTAATGCCTTCTGCATGGTGTATAGAATGGTGGATTAAAACAATAGAAAATTCTGAAAACTATAATTCAGAAGATTTAAGTCATTTATTAAATAAAATTTCTGCTAAAGAAGCATTTAAATTATCTAAAACTTATAATGTTCCATTACACCCAGATTATACATATAATTATCATGATGTGTCAATAAAAGAATTAAACTATTTATATAACTGGATATGTAATTATGAAAATGAATATGTTGAAGGAAAACCATTATTATTGGATTTGGGTCCTGAAAAACGTATACTTGAAGTTTTAGGAATATGTCATACTGTAGAAGATTCAAAAATTAACTTATCGGCTGATACTGCATTAACATTAATGAATACTTTAAATGCGCCATTAGATGAATCTGGAAAAAATACATTAGATGAATTAAATAAAATTTCTCCAATAAAAATAATGGCTAAATCACCAACATATATTGGTACGCGTATTGGAAGGCCTGAAAAAACTAAAGAACGAAGGATGAAGCCTGCACCTCATAGTTTGTTCCCAATAGGGAATTATGGTGGTTCTAGGAGAAATATACTTGAAGCAGTTAAAAAAGGCCAAATAGATGTTGAATTATCAAGGGCAAAATGTACTAAGTGTCAAATAAGTTCATTCCAATCATTATGTCCTCATTGTGGTGCTCCAACAGAAATAACTGCTTCTAGTAATAAAAAAATTAATATAGCAAATTTATTTAGAAAAGCATCTGCAAATGTTGGAGTTAGGCGTATAGATGAAGTTAAAGGCGTATTAGGTATGATATCAGAATCAAAATTCCCAGAGCCTTTAGAAAAAGGAATTTTACGCGCTAAGAATGAAGTTTTCACATTTAAAGATGCAACAATAAGGCATGATTCAACAGATTTGCCATTAACTCATTTTATACCAGAGGAAGTAGGTGCAACTGTAGAAAAACTTTTAAAAATGGGTTATACTCATGATTGTTATGGTGAACCTTTAAAAAACGCAGATCAAATTGTAGAATTAAAAGTACAAGATGTGGTTGTATCTGAACATTGTGGAAAATATTTAACACAGGTTGCAGAATTTATAGATGATTTATTAGAAACTTTCTATGAAATGGATAGGGCATATAATGTAAAGGATAGATTTGATCTAATTGGACATTTGATTGTAGGATTAGCACCACACACATCTGCAGGAGTGCTTGGTCGTATAGTTGGTTTTACTAAGGCTTCAGCATGTTATGCTCACCCCTATTTCCATTCAGCTAAAAGAAGAAACTGTGATAGTGATGAAGATTCTGTAATGTTATTATTAGATGCTTTACTTAATTTTTCAAAATCATACCTTCCAAGTACTCGTGGAGGAAGTATGGATGCTCCTTTAGTTTTATCTTCACGTATAGATCCTGAAGAAATTGATGATGAATCACATAAAGTTGATACAATGGATGAATTGCAACTAGAATTCTTTGAAAGAACATTAAATTATGAAAAACCAGGAGATGTTCTTGATTTAATAGATAATGTTAAAAATAGATTAGGAACACCGGCTCAATATGAGGGCTTAATGTTTTCACATAACACTTCTAGTATTCATGCAGGACCTAAAGTTTGTCTTTATAAGACATTGCCATCAATGAAAGAAAAAGTAGAGTCTCAAATACAAATTGCAGAAAAAATAAGGGCTGTTGATCAGAAAGGTGTGGTTAAAGGAGTGTTATCTTCACACTTTTTACCAGATATGATGGGTAATGTAAGGGCATTTTCTAAACAAAAAGTTAGATGTACTAAATGTGGATCTAAGTATCGTAGAGTTCCATTATCTGGTAAATGTGCTTGCGGTTCTAATTTAATATTAAGTGTTTCTAAGGGTTCTGTTACAAAATATTTGGATATTTCTAAAGATTTAGTTAAAAGATATCCTATTGATCCATATATTGTTCAAAGATTAGAAATACAGGAATTTGGAATCAACTCATTATTTGAAAGTGATAAATCTAAACAAAGTTCATTAGATATATTTTTATGAGTGTTTTCCTTTATTTTTAATTGAGCATTATCTTAAACTAAGATTTAGTTCTATTATCATAAAACTTTTTTCAAACTATGGTAGTATTTATATATTTATTTGAATAGATATTGTCTTATATTTAGGAAATTAATTTTAATTTAATACTTAATTTTGTGGGTGATTTAATGAAAAGCGGAGTAATGTTCGCTAATATGCCAAATAACGAAGATATAATCGTAATAAAAAACAATGGGTTAAAAGAACACTTTAACATGGATAAATTGATAAAATCATTAGTATTAGTTGACACACCATTATGGGCTGCAGAAAAAATAGCAACCACAATTGTTAATCAAGCAAAAGATGGAATAACTACTGCAGAAATTAAAGCATCAGTTTATAATTATTTAAAAGATATTAAAGGTTCTGCATCAGAGAAATATTTAGCTAAAAATAAATTGAAAGTACGTACAACAAGAGACACTATTGAACCATTTGAAATTAAAAAAATTGAACGTAACCTAATTGAAGAAGCAGGTGCATCAGAAGGATTAGCTAATCAAGTAGCTTGTGATGTTTGGAAAGAACTTAAAAAATTAAATGTAGAATATTTAACTGCACCTATGATACGGGAAATAGTGAATGCTAAATTGATGGAAGAAGGATTAGAAGATTTGCGTAGTAAATACACTCGTTTAGGTATGCCTGTATACAATATCACAACTTTAATTGAAAATGGTAATCGTGATAATGCAAACATGATACATAACCCAGAAACTGTACATAAATATGTGGCAGATGAATCACTCAAACAATATGCATTAGTGCACATGTTACCAAATACTTTAGCTGACGCCCACATGTCTGGAGATATTCACATACATGACTTAGAATTCTTCGGAGGAAGGCCATTAAACTGTTTACAACATGATTTACGATTATTTATTAGATATGGTTTAAAAGTAGATGGGACTGGAGATCACACCTCCGTAGCAGGACCGCCAAAACACATGGAAACCCTCATGAATCATGCAGGAGAAATCATGCTTGCAGCACAACAAAACATGAGTGGAGGACAATCTATGAGTCTCTGGAATGTATTTGTTGCACCATTTGCAGCAGACAGGACCTATGAAGAGATTAAACAATGTGTAGAAATGTTCATCTTCAACTTAAATATGGCATACGCAGCACGTGGATCACAAGTACCATTCACAAGTTTAAACTTAGAATTCACAGTTCCAAAATTCCTAAAAGACGAACCAGCATATGGTCCTGAAGGAAAAGAAGTAGGTGTCTATGCTGACTTTGAAGAAGAAACTAGGTTAATACAAAGAGCATTTACAGAAGCACTACTCAAAGGAGATGCAGATGGTAAACCACACTTATTCCCAAACACATTATATACTTTAAGAAAAGAATCATTAAAACCAGAACTTGAAGATGATTTATTAAAAGTACATGAATTATCTGCAAAATATGGTTCATCATATTTCATAAACATGTTACCAGATTATCGTGGACAAATGGCCAACTATATGGGATGTAGGACTTGTTTACAAGATAATTGGACTGGAAACTGGGATGAGGACTGTCTTAGAACAGGAAACTTAGCATATGTAACATTAAACTTACCTCGTATTGCATACCAATCACGAGATGAAACTGAAATATTTGAATACATGGATTCACTTTTAGACTTATCAGCAAAGGCATTACTCATAAGAAGAAATCAAGGATTAAAATGCTTAAATGAATTCAACATGTTACCATTCTTAAATCAAGATTTCGATGGAGAACCATACTATAAAATTGAAAATTCAACATTATCATTTGGTTTTGTAGGATTAAATGAAATGCTAAAATATTACACTGGTAACGGAATAAGTAATGTGGATTCTAATAAATTCGGAATAAAAGTAATAGAATACTTAAATGAAAAAGCAGATCAACTAAAACAAGAAACAGGATACAGATGGTCAGTGCTACAAACTCCTGCTGAATCAACAGCATATAGATTTGCATCATTAGATGTTGAAAAATTTAAAGAAGAATCAATTGTCAGTGGTGAAAAAGGAGCATATTACTACACTAACTCTTCACACGTACCTGTAAGTTCAGACACACTTCTAACTGAAAAAATAAAGATAGAAGATAAATACCATCCAATAACTGCTGGAGGACACATTTTCCATGCATTCATGGGAGAATCATATGCAGATCCAGAAGCATTAATGAGTTTAACAAATAAAATAGCAAATAAATCAGATTTAGGATTATGGGCTTACTCTTCAGCATTAAGCTTCTGTATTAGGTGTAAAACTTTAATGAAAGGATTACAAAATAAATGCCCAACCTGTGGTGAAAAAGATGATGTTGAATGGTATGATAGAATAACCGGATATGTTCAACAAGTAGGTCGTGCAAAATCTGCTTCTGGCGGATGGAACCGTGGTAAACGTCAAGAATTAGTTGATAGGAGAAGATTTGAACAATAAAACTTTCCTTTTTCTTATCACCTCCAATTATTCAATCTTCTTTACCTATCACTATTTTTTAATAAAATAACCAAAAGAGAAAAAACATGAAATGTCCAATATGTGGATGTGAAAATCCAAACAATTATAAATTTTGTCATAATTGTGGAAATCCTTTAATTTATAATGATTATAGATTAAACAACACTCCACACATTTCACTTAACAGCAAAAAACTAATTATAATAGGTTATATCATTGCTATTCTATTTGGTTGGAGTGGCTTTATTCTTAACTTTTTATTTGGATCATATGGGTTTATTGGTTTTATTGGATTATTTTTCCCAGGATTCATGTTAAACAATAAAGACTCAAAAATACGTAAACATGCTTATATCCAATTAGCAATTATGATTATTGGAATAATAATGACTTTTTTAGTTTTATTTAGATAATTCATAGAAGAATATCATCAAAATTAAGTGTAATTTTGTAAATATTGTTTGAATTCATTTATTGCATCTTTACTTGAATTTTGTCTAAA
>CADBMS010000130.1 GCA_902795935.1 uncultured Methanobrevibacter sp. | reverse complement strand
CTATCAAAATCAGAAAAAAGAAAATTTAACACAAAAATAGGACTATTCTCACTAATTGAAAAACGTATAAACGGCTGGATAAAAAAAAGACAAAACCAACCAACAACTTGACAGCCCTTAAATATAAATGATTAAATAAATACATAATTAAAATAAGATATAATTACAATTACTATAATAAAATTTTTGGAGGAATAAAATGAAATATACAATGTACTACGAATTACAAGAACAACCACAAGCCCTCAAAGATACTCTAAAAGAAGAAAAAGAACATATGATTCAAATATCCAAAAAACTTTCAAAAATGAATAAAATATATTTAGTTGGATGTGGAAGTTCATTATCAACTTGTTATTCCGTAAAAGAAGCAATTAATACAATTGTTGATACTTATGTAACTGTTTTCACAGGCTATGAATTTGTATACAGTAAAGAAATTACTAATAAAAATGCTGCACTCATAGTAACTTCTCAATCGGGTGAAACTGCTGATACGTTAGCTGCACTAAGAAAAGCCAATGAGTTAGGTTTAGAAACAATCTCAATAACAAATGAAAAAGATAGCCATATGATGAAAGAAGCTAAACATAGTATTTTAACAAGAGGTGGGCATGAAGAAGCCATACTTGGAACTAAAACTTATATGACTCAATTATTATGTTTATATTATTTATTATTTGGAGCCAATTATAATCCTATTTCCAAAGAAATTTTAATGCAATTAGATAGTATTCCTGAAATAATCGAAAAGTTGTTAAAATCTACAGAAATAGAAAATAAAGAATTAGCTAAAAAATATGCCGACATAAAGTTGTTTTACTGTTTAGGTGCAGGTCCGAACTATGGATTAGCCTACAAATTAGCAATGACTATGTTTATGGAAGGATCACTTAAACATGCGTGTCCATTATATTCTGGAGAATTCAGACATGGTTTGATTGAAATAGTTGAAAAAGGAGTTACTACATTATTTTTAAATGCAGAATTAGAAGCTGATGAATTAACTAATCGTGCAATTGAATTTTGTGAAAAAAAAGAGATAAAAACAAACAATATTGTATTTAAAATGCAAAATTATGCTCCTGATTTAAATCCATTATTATCACCATTTATATTAGTGGTACCTTTAGAATGGTTTGTATATTACTTAGCTCATTATAATAATGAAGATCCTGGAAGCACTAGACATATTGGTAAAGTACGATACTGATTAACAATTATATTTATTAATAAGTTTTATAATGAATATATAAATACTATTAATTCAATCAATGAAAAAAAAAAAACAATCTTATTAATTTATTTCTATTTTATGTTTTTCAGATTCTAATTTTTTTACTGCTATTGTTAAAACTCCATTTTTAAATGATGCATTTACATCTTCATAAATAATTTCTTGAGGTAACGTTATTTCTTTGTAATATTCTCCAACTTGACGTTCTTGTTTTAAATAGATTGCATCTTCAGAAATGTTTTCATTAAATATTGCTTTAATATAAATTTTAAAATTACTTACTTCTAAATTAATATCTTTTTTCATAATTCCAGGCAGATTTATTTTAATTATAAATGATTCTGCATATTCAATAATATCTACTGCAGTTTGTGATTGTAATTTATCCGTTATTTTTTTCCCAAAATCCCCGCGTTTTGCTTTAAAATCACCCACAACATCACAAAATTTATTTTCAACTTTTACTTTATGTTTATATAATTTTTCAATATTTTTATCTATTTTATTTCCAATAGTTTCATTATTTTTGTTCATCAAACTCCTCCAATCTAGATACTATTTCTTCGATACCAGTACCATCATAAGCAGATATTAACATAGGATTTTCAACTTTTGAAACATATTCATCTAATGAATTAATATTTTCTGATAAATCTATTTTATTGAAAAGACAAATCACAGGTGTTTCAAATAATCTTTCAACTTCTTTTAATAAACAATATTGATTTCTTAATGGATATCCACAAGTTTCAGATGCATCAAATATAAATAAAATAACATTTGCTAAATGTTCTAATGCAACCATTGCATTTAATTCAATATCATTCATTTCAATTATAGGTCTATCAAGTAAACCAGGAGTATCTATAATCTGAATACTTTTCCATTTTCTTTTTAGATGGCCAATTTGAATACCTTTAGTTGTAAATGGATAATCTGCTACTTGTGGATCTGCAGTAGTTAATTTGCGCAATAATGTAGATTTACCAACATTTGGAAAACCTGCAATGACAACAGTTGTTGCTTCAAAATCTATTGTAGGCATATTTCTAAGTTTAGATTTAGCGAAATCTAAGAAATCTAAATCATTATTGATTTTTTTTAGAACAGATGCAATTCTACCATATGCTTGATTTCTTATTTTTGAAGATTTATCTGGCCCCGCACGATTAATTTTACCTGTGTAATCAACTTCTAATTGTGTTATAATTCCTGTTGCCCATTTAAGTGCACCTAATGATTGTTTTAATTGATCCACACCAACAGTAATATCAATATAATCTTGATAAAATTCATGCAATTTTTCTATTTCAGGCACTCTTTCTAAAATCATTTCTAAACGTGCGTTAATTACATGACATGCAGTTTCTACACGTGTTGATTCAATCCTTTTGGATTTTTTGTTTCTAGGTAAATTTGAACCTCGAACTAATGATGCTGCTTTATTAGCCCTTCTAAATCCTTTATCAATTAATTCATCAGGTGTTGGTATAGTGGGTATCATCATTATAAATCACATTTTACTCTTAATTTTATGTTTGTATAATTAATATAACTATTCACTAAAATTATATTACATTATTTTAAATAATTAAATAATTAAATAATATTATGTTTATTATTATATATTTTTATTACACTAATATTAAGTTCTATGAAAATATTACTCATTAAAAACTATTGCTTGGAATTTATAAAGTTTAACATCTTCATCAAACCACGCATCATCATTTAATCCCGCTTTAACACATGTTTGACATAAAAATTGTTCAGTATCCCAATTCCATTCCACAGGAACTTGAGGTAATAATAATCCTTTATGTATCCCTTTTTCAATTATTAAACCATGCACCCCTACATCAATATTATTTAAGTATTCAATTGGTTTATCTACAACAATTAATTCTGGTTTAGTTAAAACACTTATTTCTAGCTCAATGTTATCTAATTCATCTATTGTTACTTTATTAAAACGAGGATCTGAAGTTGCTGCTGCTATTGCAACATCAATAATAGATTTAACTAATGGTTTTAAAGGTTCAGTATAACCAATACAACCACGCAACATATTGTTTTTGTTTAAAGTTACAAATACGCCCCTTTTTTCTTTAAGATATTTTATTGTGTTTTCAGGAGGATTTATTATGTTTCCATTAGTTAAATACTCATATATAGCCATTCTAGCTAATTTTAATAAAAATGTTTTATCATCTTTATTTAACATAATTACATTGCACCTCCAACAATTGCATCAACAATTTTAATATGTGGCCCCCCATCACCTACAGGAACCGTTTGTCCTGCTTTTCCACAGAAACCCACACCCATTTTAAAATCAGAACCTACTGCTATAACATTATTTAATGTTTCAAGAATATTACCTGAAAGCGAAACATCTTTAAATGGAATAGTGATTTCACCATTTTCAATTTTAAATGATTCTACTGCATTAAATTGAAAAATACCTTTACCAGTGTCCACTTGACCTCCACGAGATCCTTTAAGATAAATTCCATCTTTAACATCTTCAATTAATTCATCAAATGCTAAATTTCCTGGTTTAAGATAAGTGTTACTCATCCTAACAATAGGTTGTTCACTAATACCCGATCTAGCATTACCTGATGATGTTTCTAAACCCAATTTAGATGCAGTTTCTCTAGAACTTAATAAAGATTTTAAATATCCATTTTCAACTAAAACATTCTTTTTAGATTTTATTCCTTCAGAATCATAATCATAATGTCCAAATGCATCCATACTAGCATCATCAATAATTGTAACTAAATCAGAACCTATTTTTGAACCCAATTTACCTTTTAATACAGAATCATTTTGTAAAATTAAATCTGCTTCAGAAGCATGTCCTAAAGCTTCATGTATAAAAACACCTGTCAAATTGGAATCAGTGACAATTTGGAATATACCTGACGGTGCTTTATTTGCACTGAGTAATCTCACTGCTTTTTCAGCAATATTGCGTCCAAATTTTTCCAAATCAGCATTTTTTAAAATTTCAAATCCTTTAACTCCACCTAAGCTATCATGACTAAATTGAATAGAATCTCCTTCAGAAGCCACAGCATTTACTGACAATGCTACACGCGATTCATCAGAAGATATACAAGAACCCTCTGAATTAATGAATATTTTAGATATATTATTATCCATGTAACTAAGTGTTGTACTTACAATTTTATCTAAAGAAGCAGCATTATTAACATCTTTAAGTATAGTTTTTTTATCTTCAGTTGAAACATCTGTGATAGGGATTTTAGTATCTGTTTTAACTGTATCTACTATTGGTTCAACAATATCTAATTCAATATCACTTTCTAATGATTGAGATAATTTAAGAGCATACTCCCCAGTTTCAGGTAATTTTAATAAATCCGTTGTATGTGCAAATCCCCATGCACCATTATTTAATACACGAATAGTTCCACCATGACTAAATCCACTAATAATTTCTTGTATTTTATCATCTTTCATTATTATAGAAGAATTATTACTTTGACCAACACGTAAATCAACATATTCTGCTTTTTTTTCTAAATTATGAACTATTTTAAATAAATAATCAATATCAAATATATCATCCATATGAATCTTCCTTATAATATTGTAACTCTCATAGTTCTCTAGTTAAATATTATTTTTATATATTACATTTTTATTAAATTAGTTATTTATATTTTCATGATAGGTTTTCTATATTGAAATTAATAAATTAAAAGTTGATTAAAACTTTTTAAACTAATTTAAATAAAAAAATTTTGAAATTGTATACTAAAAAAATTGTATACTAAATATTATTATATTAGAATAGATTATATCTACTATAAGATTAAATTTTATAAAATTAATTCTTTTAATAAATAAAAAATATAATGCCTGGTGATAATTTGAAAACAATAGAAGAAATTAACCAGAAAATAAAAAATGGTGATGCTGTAGTAGTTACTGCTGATGAAATGACCAATATTGTAGCTGAAAATGGAACAACGACCGCTGCAGAGGAAATAGATGTTGTAACCACAGGTACTTTTGGCGCTATGTGCTCTTCAGGAGCATTTTTAAATTTCGGGCATTCAGATCCTCCAATTAAAATGTCAAAAACAATATTAAATGGAGTAGAAGCTTATTCAGGTCTAGCTGCAGTTGATGCTTATCTTGGTGCAACACAAATAAATCAAGACCCTGAAAAAAGATTTGAATATGGTGGTGCACATATAATTGAAGATTTAATATGTGGAAAAGATATTGAATTAATTGCTGATGCTTATGGGACTGATTGTTATCCCAACAAACATATTGAAACAACAATTAATATTGAAACTCTTAATGAAGCAATAATGGTTAATCCTAGAAATTCATATCAAAATTATGCTGCAGCAATAAATTGTTCAGATGATATAATTTATACATATATGGGAACCTTACTTAGTGATGGTCGTAATGTAACTTATTCAAGTGCAGGCACACTTTCACCATTATTAAATGACCCTTATTTTGAAACGATAGGTATTGGAACTCGAATATTTCTTTGTGGAGGTGAAGGTTATATAGTATCTCATGGAACACAGCATTCTACTGACGGTGAACGACATAATGGAATACCTGTAAATTCTGCAGGAACTTTAATGGTTCAGGGAGATATGAAACAAATGGATGCTAATTATGTTAAGGGCGTGATTATGCACAATTATGGACCCACTATATTTAATGGTATTGGAATACCCATACCTATTTTAAATGAAGATATTGCTGCAAGAACTGCAGTTAGTGATGAAGATATTATGTGTAAAGTATATGATTATGGTGTTTCTAGAAGAAATAAACCTTATTTAACTGAAACCAATTATAAAGAACTTAGATCTGGAAAAATTGAAATTGATGGTAAAGAAGTGCCTACATCTTCATTATCATCTTATAAAAAAGCAAAAAAAATTGCAGTTGAACTTAAACATTGGATTGAAAATAAAGAGTTTTTTTTAACTAATCCTGTTAAAACATTAGCAAACAAAAGTTATACTCCAAAACCACTAAAAACTAAACCAGTTATATTAGCTAAAGATTTTGTTAATAAAGATTTAATTAAAATTAATGATAATGCCAAACTTTCTAATGTTGCAAAAATATTATTAACTCATGAAATTAACCACTTGCCAATTGTAAATAAAGAAAATAAAATACAAGGCATTATTACTTCATGGGATATAGCTAAAGCTGTTGCTAAAGATGAAACAGATTTATCTAAGGTGATGACCCGTAAAGTGATTAGTGTTAAAGAAAGTGATACTATTGAAGATGTTGTTAGATTATTAGATGTGAATCATATTTCAGGAGTTCCTATTATTAATGATAAAAATGAAGTTACAGGAATGATTACTGCTGAAGATATCGCTAGATTAAAATCCAAAGAATCTTCACGTTAAATAGGAGAGTAATTATATGAAAGTATGGTTAAAATTTTCAACAAAAATAATTAACGAAACTATTATAGCAGACACAATACGTAAATTCGATTTTGATTTCAATATTATGAAAGCAGACATATCCCCAAAAGGTGGAAAAATGTTAGTTGAAATCAAAGGTCCTGAAGAAAATATGGCCATCCAATATCTTAAAGAAACTTGCGTTGATGTTTCAATTGCTAAAGATGTTGTTATAAAAGATGATTCTAAATGTATTGATTGTGGAGCATGTGTTTCTTTGTGTCCTTCTAATGCAATTTCTGTAATGAATGATAAAACAGTTGTATTAGATAATAATAAATGCTTGTTTTGTACATTCTGTATTACTGTTTGTCCAACAAAATGTATACATCCAATTTTATAATGATTATTTTTTTATAGTTAGTTACCAAACTTTTGTTATAAATGTTTCGAGCCATTTATTATAAACTTTTGTGTTGTGTATTGATTCTTTGAAGGTTTTTATTGTTAAAT
>CADBMS010000129.1 GCA_902795935.1 uncultured Methanobrevibacter sp. | reverse complement strand
GTTTACTACTTTTAAATCAAAAATAAAGCAAAAATAGAAAATAAAAATTACAAAAATTAAAAATAAGAAAAAAAACAAATAACTCAATTTTTGAAAGAGCCCTATTTCATTATAAAATTATAAATCCTATCAGTTAATTTATTCAAATAATATGTTATAAAATCCCTAGATAAAATATAAGATAAAACTAAAGATATTATTATTGCAAAAATTAAAATCTTAAACTCATTAATAGACTGTAAGTAGAAAATCATATATTTTTCTATTATCTTTAAAAAAAAGATATGTAAAACATAAATTGCCATAGAATTATAACCAATTTTAGTTATAACTGTTTTATTATTGGTCATGATAATTACTAATAATAATGCATTAATATTTTGTAAAATAATTACAGTAATTATTTTTAAAGCTGAATCAAATGTTGTGAATATTTTAAATTCTATAATATTTCTTGAAAAGTTCCAAGCTATAATTATCGAAAAAATTAAAGCTAAAACTAATAAAAAATATAATATTTTTTTATTATTAACTATTTTTCCAAATAAACAAATCATCTGATATTTTAACTTAGTTTCATAATTTACATCATCATTATCAAAGTTATTATAATTATTAGATTTTAATAAATTAATAACATTTTCATAATTTTTATAATAAAATCCAATTAAAAATATTGGTAAATAAACAAAAGTTCTAGATATTCCTAGTATATTAGAAGGTATTCCTATAAAACATGTCCCAATTGCTAAAATAAAAGAAACTAGTATAGGATATTTTAATTTAATAAAAAATGGAAGAATTAATTTCATAGTAAATAAACTAATTAAAAACCATAATGAGTAACCCGGATTAATAAATAAAATACTTCCTTTTTGCCCAATAATGAGAATGAAAACATAATATAAAATACAAAATAGGAAATATGGGATAAGTAATCTTTTTACAGATTTTTCTAAATGATTAATATCTGTTTTAGAAAAATATCCTGATATAAAAAATAAAACTGGAAGATGGAACATATAAACAAAGTTTCTAGCCAATTTTATAGAAA
Organism: uncultured Methanobrevibacter sp.; assembly: GCA_902795935.1. Lineage (GTDB taxonomy): Archaea > Methanobacteriota > Methanobacteria > Methanobacteriales > Methanobacteriaceae > CADBMS01. Next base: position 2,275 of record CADBMS010000129.1, on the reverse strand, counting down.
AAAAATTTGTTAAAAAACAAAAATGACCAAAAACGACTAATATTATAGCTAAACCCCTTAAATTATCATACTTGTTTAATCTAAGTTTAACTAATTTTTCATCAGACAAAAAAAATACCCCAAAAATAATTTTTAAAAAGATATTTAATATATAGTTTTAGTTAATATATAGTTAGTCATTACAAAAAACATATTTTAAACAAAAAAGTTAGATTAATAATTAAATAAAATAAAAGAATAAGGTTAAAGTTAATGTATAAAACCAAAATATGGATAACTATAATAAAAAACAATTTTAAGTTAAATTTCATTAATAATTTTTTCAATTTTGGCATTGTCTGTAACATACCTATTTGATTCTATAAGAACAAAAAGTTCATCGCCATATTTTAGATAAGTTTTTTCATTTGGTATTAGATATTGATTATCTCTTGTTATACTTATTATGAGTACTGTCTTTGGAAATGGAATTTCATTTAATAATTTATCATTGAACTTACAATTAAGGGGTATTGTGTAATTAATCATTATAGGTTTTGTTTCTTTAATGAATTTACTTTCTTTTTTGTTTTTAAGAATGTTTTTCATTAATGAAGCATAAATTGGTTCGTTATTTAGTAAAGTTGGTATAATATATGCAAAAATACTCACTATAATTAATGCAACTAATGTATTTGCAGAACCTGTCATTTCTGTAATTAAAACAACTCCTGTTAAAGGACTTCTAACCGTTGCTGTAAACATTGCTGCCATTGATATTATAATTATTTTATATGTAAATATTGGTTCTAGACCGAATATTGGTATTGTAATTGCACTAAATATTGCTCCAATATATGCTCCAAGAACTAGAAGTGGGAAGAATATTCCACCTGGAGCCCCTGATGAAAAACTTAAAATGGATAGTAACCATTTACCTATAAGTAACACAATTAAGACACTTAATGTTGGAATAGTTATCTCAAGAAGATTTAACATTGCATGCCCACCAGCAAGAATTTCTGGTATGAAAAATCCACATATTCCCGAGATTATGAATGCTAAAACAATTCTTACTTCTAAAGGCACATCATATTTATCCCATAACTTACTTGCTCCAATCATTCCTTTATTATAAACATAACCTGCAAATCCAATTAGTATTCCTAAAAATATTAGTAACCAGTAGTAATTGAGAGGCATATCTGGAGAAGCAAATGAAAATACTGTAGCTTGACCAAAAATCAATTTGGATATACAATCAGCAACAACTGCAGCAATAAGTCCAACAATTATAATAGCACTATTAAAACTATGATCTATTTCCTCGAGTGTGAATATTACTCCTGCAAGAGGGGCATTAAATGTTGCAGCAATACCGGCACCAGAACCTGCAAGTAAAAACCTATTTTCATCTGTTGGATGTGATTGTAATAGTTTAGATAAACCTTTTGAAGCCATTGCACCTAATTGTATAGATGGACCTTCACGCCCTAAAGATAGACCACCAATAGTAGAAAATGATCCCCCTATTATTTTGGTAATTAATACCTTCCACCAAGATTGATTTATATAGCCTTTAATTTCAGCAATTACTTGAGGTATTCCACTACCCTTAGAATCCGGTTCCAATTTCATAAGATATGATACAATAAGACCCATTATGACAAGCACAATAAACCAAATCATAATATAATATACATTTCCTTTAACAAAATTAATTGTGAAAATTAGTGTTTCTTCTGATTTTACAAGTAAAAATCTATAAAACGATACTACAATTCCCGATGCAATTCCTATTAAAATACCTTCTATTATCAAATTAACATGATGTTTAGAATCTTTTGTTAATAGTTTGAAAATGTTATTTAAAGTTTTCATTAGCTATTCACATATTTAATATATAATACATTAATCATAAGTATTTAGGGGCCTGAATTTTTTTATTATAAATTCTGTTTAATTTTTTGTATTTTCTTTTGTTTTGTTGTTAGAATTTGTGTAATTGTAAAAATACATTTTTATTATTTTATTTATTAAAAAATGGACAATAATATCGTTAAATTTAAATATTATCTGTTACCCATGTTTATTTGATTATATAAATGAATCACAGATTAAATTTAGATATTAAAGACCCAAATTAAGTTTTGTTGAAAGAAATATTTAAAATTATGGATTCTAAAAAAACCAAAAGAATATTATCTTCATATGGTTTTAAAAATTTAAATAATCAAATATTTGCGTTTAAAATCATATTTATTAGTATGTTCTTTGGTTTAGATACAAAATTTAT
>CADBMS010000128.1 GCA_902795935.1 uncultured Methanobrevibacter sp. | reverse complement strand
TCTTAACATATTTTAATATAATCAAAATTAATACTTAATTATTTATATATTAGTGATTTAATCATTAATCATCAAGTTTTATATTTAATACAATTTTATATCAGTAACTAAAAATTTTTAATTATAGTGATATAAATTGGGAGGATTTAAAATGAGCCGAGAAGATCGAAATATTAATGTAACAACTCTCAATCAAATCCCAATAAATGAACAAGAGATAGAAATCGTAGAACGTAAGGGTATTGGTCATCCTGACAGTATCAGTGATGGTCTAGCACAAACAGTAAGTAATGCTCTATGTAAAGAATATCAAAACAAATTAAATGGAAGAATAGCTCATCATAATACTGATGAAGTACAAATAACAGCTGGAAGTGCTAAAATTGGGTTTGGTGGTGGAGAAATAATTAAAAAAATAGATATTCTCCTAACAGGTCGTGCAACAAAAGAGTATGATGGAATAAAAATTGATACTGAAAAAATTGCAATTGATGCGGCTAAAAAATTTTTAAATGAAACTCTCATAAATTTTGATGCAAATGAAAATGCAAATATTGAAGCTAAATTGGGTGAAGGGTCTGGAGATTTAGTTGATGTATTTGATAGGAAAGAACAAATGCCTAAATCTAATGATACTTCTTTTGGTGTATGTTTTGCACCATTTTCATTAACAGAGAATTTGGTATTAAAAACTGAAGAATTATTAAATTCTAAAGAATTTAAAAAACAATATCCTGCAGTAGGTGAAGACATTAAAGTCATGGGATTGCGTGAAAAAAGCAAAAATAAACTCACATTAACTATTGCAGCAGCATTAATCGCTAAATATATTAATAGTTTAGAAGAGTATGAAAATGTTAAAAATCAAATAAAAAAAGAAGTCACTAATCTTGTAAATGATATAAAAGACTCTGATATTGATATTGAAATATATGTAAATACTGGTGATGCAGAAAAAGCTGAAAAAGAAGAAGATTGTTACTTAACAATAACGGGTACATCAGCAGAAATGGGTGATGATGGGTCTGTAGGTAGGGGTAACCGATGTAATGGATTAATAACTCCTAATAGGCCAATGTCTATGGAAGCAACTAGTGGTAAAAACCCAGTAAATCATGTAGGTAAATTATACAATTTATTATCTAATAAAATGGCAAATGCAATATATGAACAAATTGATGAAGTTCAACAAATACACATTGTAATTTTAACTCAAATAGGTAAACCTATAGATGAACCTCTTGTGGATGCAAGAGTTATAACAACTGGTTGTCCAATTGAAGATATTAAAGATAAAATTGAAGATGTAATAAATGAAGAATTAGATAATATTCGTGATATAACGCCTGCGGTAATTAATGGTGAATTACGAACTTTTTAAAGGCGTAAATTCATTTATTTTTCTTTTTCAATTATTTATACAATAAAGATTTTTTTTACTTATAGAAAAATTTTTCTATCTAATTTTAAATATAAAATGAACTAATTCGGAAATATTAATAAAACTTTTTAGGAGAACAAAAGCTTATGGCAATACAAGAAGCAAAAAAAGCTTATGATCATAAAAAAATTGAAGAAAATGTCCAAGAATTTTGGGAAGAACGGGATATTTTCAAAAGAATTGATAAACTAAATGAAGAAAAACCAACATATTCTTTTTTAGATGGTCCTCCATATTGTAGTGGAAAAATACATCTAGGAACTGCATGGAATAAAGTTTTAAAAGATTCTCATTTGCGATTTAAAAGTATGAATGGGTTTAGTATTCGAAGACAAGCTGGATGGGATACGCATGGGTTACCTATTGAGCATAAAGTTGAAACATTACTTAATCTTAAAAATAAAAAAGAAATAGAAAATGGTATTGGAATAGATGGTTTTATTGACAAATGTAAGGAATTTGCAGTTGAAAATAAGGCCATTATGACTGAACAATTCAAAAAAATTGGAGTTTGGATGGATTGGAATGATCCATATGTAACATATGATCCTAAATATATGGAATCTTGTTGGTGGACACTTAAGAAGGCTCATGAAAAAGATTTACTAATTAATGATTTAAGAGTAATTACTTGGTGTCCTAGATGTGAAACTGCTTTAGCAATGGCTGAAATTGATTATGATGATAAGGAAGATCCTTCTATTTTTGTTAAATTCCCAGTTAAAGAACCTGTTTTTGGTGAAATTGGTAAAGAATTTATATTAGTATGGACTACTACTCCTTGGACTTTACCTGCAAATATGGCTGTTAGTGTTAACCCTGAATTTGCTTATGCTTATGTTAAGGTTGGTGATGAAGTTTATTTAATGGCTAAAGAATTAGTGGATTCTGTTTTTGCTGAAGAGGATTCTGATTGTGATTCTTGTAGTGTAATAAATTATGAAGTATTAAAAATAGTCAAAGGTGAAGAATTAGAGGGATTAACATATAATCATCCTTTAGATATTGAAGTTCCTATTCAAACCAGTTTTGATCATAAAATAATTCTTGGTGATCATGTAATTTTAACTGAAGGTACTGGTTGTGTACATACTGCTCCGGGTCATGGTCCTGATGATTTTGAAATCGGTAAAAAATATGGTTTAGATATTTTTTGTCCAGTTGATGAGGCAGGTTTATTTACTAGTGATGCAGGTAAATATGTGGGGCAGTTTGTGAAAGATGCTGATTCTAATATTATTGAAGATCTTAAACTTAAGGATTTATTATATTCTTCTGAAATTATTAAGCATAGATATGGATTCTGTTGGAGATGTAAAACACCAATTATTTACCTTGCTACTCAACAATGGTTCCTTAAAGTTACTGATATAAAAAATAAAATGCTTGAAGAAGTTGATAGGGTTGAATGGGTTCCTGAATGGGCAGGATCTGGTAGATTCCATGATTGGGTTGAAAATGCCAGGGATTGGACTATTTCTCGTCAAAGATATTGGGGTATACCTATACCTATATGGC
>CADBMS010000127.1 GCA_902795935.1 uncultured Methanobrevibacter sp. | reverse complement strand
TTGTTTTATATTCTTTGAATAGAAAATGTGTGGTTGATTTAGAATAATCACTCTTTTTCTATTATTTTTTCTAGATTTTCTCCTAATTTTTTAACTATACCAACTACCAACGCATTTCCCATCATAAAAAATCTTCTTTTTTCTGTCATACTTTTATCATTGATTTTTGTCCAATTATCTGGAAACATTTGTATTCTTTCTGCTTCTACAGGAGTTAATGTTCTTAATTTTTTGGTTTTGAAATCTTCCACTACATGTGTACTTCTATTAATACTACTTTCGCTTGTTAACATTGTACGTGCTGGTCTATCTTGATAATCTGGAAAAGCAATTGCACCTTCAGAATACAGATATTCTTCCCCATTTGGTTTTTTTCGTGGAATTTTTTTAGATCCTTTTAAATATTCCATTTTTTCTAATTTATCTCCCTCTAAGAAGTATTTTTCATCTACTTCTTCTTTTTCAATAATATCTCCAAGAGTAGTACTTGGATGTATTTCAGGTTCTGTTTTGTAAGTGTAAATATTTCCTTTGTTCATTAATCCTGTATTATAAAAATGAAAACTGAATTTATCACTAATATCTACTACGTCTTTAAATTCTTTTTTGTTAATTTTTGTTCTATTAAATTCATCTGTTGAGTGTAAATTATCTTCTTTTGGAATTAATGTTGTTTGTTTATTTTTTTCTAAATTTAATTTAATAGGAAATGTTTTTGCAAATAAACCTTTTTTATAAAGGACTGTATTGTAATCTAATTTATTCAATTTAGTGTAATATTCAGTATTTTCATGATATGCAAATATAAATACTCTACGTCTTCTTTGTGGAAAACCATAATCTGCAGCGTTAATAACCCTCCATTCTACATCATATCCATTTTCATAGAGAGTTCTTAACATAACACCAAAATCTCTTCCTCTTTGTGAAGCTGGTGATCTAAGTAATCTATCCACATTTTCTAATAAAATAAATGGGGGTTGTTTTTCTTCAATAACTTCAACTATTTGCCACCAAAGAACACCTTTTTTTCCTTCAATACCCTTTTCATTAGATAAAGACCTAGCAACACTGTAATCTTGACAAGGAAAACCTCCAACTAATAAAGAATGGTCTGGAATAATTGATTTATCAACTTCTGCTATATCCTTATTAACATGTGATTTTAATTTTCCAAAACGTTCATTGTAACACTCAAAAGCTGGTTGAGTTTTTGTAGAAGGTTCCCATTGATTAGCCCAAACAAAGTTCCAGTTACCATTTTCTATTGTTTTTTCATTAACTAACTGGACATCATTTAAACCACATCGAAATCCACCTACCCCTGCAAATAATTCACAAACAGTTTTATTCATGTTTTTCCCCCTACTATTTCTATATATAATTATGTCTTTTAATTTTATTAACTTTGATAATATATTTGGATGAAGCTATATATAAATCTACCTATTAATAGGTAGAATAATATGTTTATATATAATACAACACAAAACTAATAATAATTAAGCGTGAGATAGTTATTATGAAATTCAAATACCAAACCAAATTAGCTTCTGCAAGATCGAATAGTAAATCTATGCGAACAACAGTACCTAAAGAAGTTGTACAATTCTTAAATTTATCCAAAGGAGATAATATTCAATGGATTGTTGACATAACTGCTGATAAAGAAGTTTCAACTACTGTTAAAATAGAAAAGATATAATACTCACTTCACGTACCTTTCCTCAAAAGTTCATTTTTTTAATCAAAATTGTTTTTATTAACATCCTTCAACACAAGGTATTTTAATATTAAATATAAAGTTTATTTTGAAATATAATACTGTTAACCATATAAATAAATTTAATTTTTCATTTCATTATCCCCTTTAATGATTATTATATACTATTGTTTAATAATTAAAAATTTATTTTTTTAAATGTTCATATAATATGTATATAATTTATATTATTTATATTTTTCAATAGAATAATATAACTTATTTTTAATTATATTCAAAAAATGATTTCTTTAATTAATCAAAAACAATCTACCAATAAAAAAAACCAATGAAAAGTTTTTTTAAATTATGTCAAGACTAATCCTGTGATGTTGAAGGAGTTGT
>CADBMS010000126.1 GCA_902795935.1 uncultured Methanobrevibacter sp. | reverse complement strand
GCTCCATGGCCAGTTCGTATTTTAAATCCTTTTTTAAAACCAATTTTAAAAAGACCTGTCCATTATTATGAAATGTTAACCTTAGCGAATAAAACTAGAATGAATTTTGAACCAGATTTTGTAAGTGCTCTTGCAAAAAATACTCCTGATTGTGATATTAATATTGCTACATGGTTTCCAACAGCATTTGCAGTTTATAGGAGTAATAAAGGAGTTCCTATTTATTTTTGTCAAGATTTTAATGAATTAGCTGCTGAGAGGGGTTCTTATTTTAGTAAGATGTTTACCGAAAGTTTATATTTGCCAATACCACATATCACTATTTCTGGTTGGTTGAAAGAATGGTTAGAAAGTAGTTATAATCGTAATGTTGAATTGATTCATGATGGCATTAATCATGATATATTTTATCCTCGTGTTGTTGAACATGATGATCATTTTATTAGTGTAATGGGCATTTTTAGAGGTTTAGAATATAAAGGAGATAAAGATTTAATTGATGCTTTGAAAATTGTTTCAAGTGAAATAGATAATCTTAAACTATTGGCTGTAGGTAAAGAAGATATAATTAATAAAGTTTTATCTGATGATATTGATTTTGTTGTTGATAAATTTTATTGGTTAAGCGATAATGAAATGGCTGATTTGTATACAAAAGCAGATATTTTTGTTTTTTCATCTCATATTGAAGGTTTTGGTTTACCTCCATTAGAAGCTATGGCTTGTAATACTCCAGTTGTAACTACTGATTGTCTTGGGGTTAGAGATTATATTGTTGATGGTGAAAATGCATATTTGGTTGAACCTAAAAATCCTATTTTATTAGCTGAAAAAATCATTGATTTAATTAAAGATCCATTTAAACAATCTAAATTTAAGCATAATGGTTTAATAACCGTTAAAAATTATAATTGGGATATTACAGTTGATGATTTTGAAAAAGCTTTAATAAAATTTAAGAAAGAGTATGAAAAATAAGGTATTTATATGTTTTCGATTATTTGTGTGTACAATGATTATGAAATTTTGAGTAATTATTTATTGAAAGGATTAGAAAAACAATCAATATGTTTTGAAAAAATTTTAATTGATAATACTAATGGTAAATTTTCATCATCTGCTGAAGCTCTTAATTATGGTGCTAATAAAGCTTCTGGTGATTATTTAATGTTTGTTCATCAAGATGTTGAGTTAGAATCTGATTCTTGGTTGAAAGACGTTCATGATATATTAGATGCTTTGCCTAAATTAGGTATTGCAGGGGTTGCTGGAGTTGTTTCTGAAGGTGAAATTAATATTGATAGATATCGTAATATTATCAAACATGAAATTCCCCCTAAAAAGTGGGGTAATAAGATTTTTAGTCCAGAATTAGTAGAAACTTTAGATGAATGTTTATTAATTGTTCCAAAAAATGTTTTTAATGAATTAAAATTTGATGAAATATGTTGTGATGGTTGGCATTTGTATGGTGTAGATTACTGTTTATCTGCACATGAATATGGATTTAATGTTTTTGTTTTACCAGTTATGATATATCATTCTGCACATCATAATTTTAGTAATTTTGAGGTTATTTTTAAATTTAAACACCATCCTGATGGATATTATTCTATTTTGAATAATGTCTTGAATAAACATAATAATTATTTTGATGTAATTCATACTACTTGCGGAGATTGGGATACTAACAAATCTGTGATTTTTCAAAGATTTATTTTAACAATTAAGGTATGCTTTAATTTTATTAAAAGGAAATTTTTGATAGTGGTGTAAATTGATGAAAGTTTGTTATTTTGGTTCATATCTTAAAGATTATCCTCGTCATAGAATTATTATTGATGGATTAAAGCAGAATGGGGTGGATGTTGTTGAAGTTACTAGCAATGCAATGATTTTATGGCGTTATCCTATTTTATTTTGGAAGTTTTTTAAAGTTAAAAATTTTGACATTATTATTGTTGGAGAAGCTAGTAATTATGTTCAACCATTAGCATTATTATGTAAATTTTTATCAGGTAAACCTTTAATTTTTGATACTTTTGTTTCATTATATGATACAAATAAAGATAGGAATATCTTACAAAATCCATTAATTTCTAAATTATTTTATTATTTAGATAAATTTAATTGTAGATTTTCAGATATTGTTTTGCAAGATACTTATGAAAGTTCAAAATATTTTATTGAAACTTTTGGTTTGTCTGAAAGTAAATTTCGTCGTTTGGTTATTGGTGCTGAAGATAAAATTTTTTATCCTAAGAAATTTACTAGAATGGATGGTAAATTTAAAGTTTTATTTTATGGAACCTATATTCCGTTACATGGTATTCAATATATTCTTCAAGCAGCAAAATTATTGGAAGAATATGATGATATTGAATTTCAATTAATAGGTAATGGTCAAACTTTTAATGAAATGCAAATGTTAAAAGAAGAATTAAAATTATCTAATCTTTTTTTCATGGATTCAGTCCCATATATGGATTTACCTAAATATATCAGTGATGCTAATATTTGTCTTGGTATTTTTGGAGGTACTGTTAAATCTATGCGTGTTATTCCAACTAAAGTTTACCAAATTTTGGCTATGGGTAAACCATTAGTAACTGGTGATTCTAAGGGTGTTCGTGAATTATTAATTTCTGGTAAAAATTCATTACTTTGTGATATGGCAAATCCTAAAAGTTTAGCTGAATGTATTCTTTTATTGAAAAATGATGAGGTATTATGTGAAAAAATTTCTTCTGGTGGATTTAATTTATTTAAAAGTGAATTATCTCCATATTATATTGGTAAATTAATGTTAAGTTTTATTAAAGAACTAATTTAGTTTGTATATATATGTACTGCCATTAATTGTTGCAATTTTAGTATAATTTTCAATATTAAATGGATTCGTTTTGTTTGTTTGGATGTAATAATCTGGTTTTGTATTTATCATTAAATCATAAAATGATTCTTTTGTTTCATTGTGGTATACTCTAGTAAATATATATTTTTTAAAATACCATGTAAATGCAGGTCCCCTATCTGATGCTATTTTTTTATCTAGAATATTAGCTTCATTATTAATTAACCATAATGTTGTTGTTTTTTCTATCATAACCTCAGGTACTTCTGTGGGTATACTGGATATATATATGCTTGTAGAAAATAATATACACACAATTAAAAATATGGATACTATTTTTGATATGTTATAATTTTCTTTTGTTGGTAATTTAATATTATTGATTTCTTGTATTCCTAAAGTTATAGTATATGCTATTGGTGGAATCATAGTTATGAAATATCTATCTACTTTAACTGAATGTATACTATGCATTATAAAAAAGCTTAAAAACCATATTATAAAAGTTAAATCTAAATCTAAGTATTTCATTTCTAATTTTTTAAATAAAATATGTATTGTTAATATTAATAATATTAAAAATAGTTCACTATATATATAAGGGATATGTCCATAAGTAAATGCGAGTATGCCTATTATTGTAACACTTGTAGCATTTAATAAATAAAAGTTTTTACCTTTATGTTTGATTTTATTAAGTCTTTTTGTAAATTTATATATGTAACTTATTAAACCAAAAATAAGTATCGCTAATAATATGAACGATAATATTGTTGCAGTAGATTTATTAGGTGTAATAATATCTGTGTAGTTAGGCATTGAAAAACTAGAAATATAATTTGGTATGAATTTTAAATAATAAGTTAAATCTAAATTAAATCCTGGATTAACAGTAGAAACAGATCCTGATACTGAATTATCAAATTGTTTAATAAATGGAAAAAGACTACCTGTATTTAGATAAAAATTATACATAAATGGTAAATAAATTAAACAACCAATGAAAACTCCTTTAATAATATTTTTTAAATTAATTCTTTCATAATTAACTAAAATTATTACTAATATAGGTAACAAAATCAATCCTGATGTGAAACGTGTTAAAAAAGCTAACATTGCTATAGGAAAACTAATATAAAATATTCTAGAATCTTTTTTAACAGACAATAATGTTAAATAAACTGCCCAAATACATAACGAAATTGCAGGCACATCTAATGCCCCAGTAACACTCCATATTATAATTATTGTGGATGTAGAATAAATTAATGCACCAACTAATGATTCTAATGGTTTAAAACGCATATTTAACAATAAATAAAACCCTAAACCTCCTAAAATATAAAAAATGCCACAAATAATAAAAATAATGATTTCATTAATGAAACCTATACGAAAAAAAATAGAATATAAAAATGATAAAAATGGTGATAAATACATAGTATCACCTAATCGATTTCCTGCAAAAGTTAATCCATTATTTAAATATAAAAAGATATCCCAATAATAGATACCAATATTTATTTGCTTAGAAATTAAAATATAAGTAAAACTTGATAAAATACATAATAATATTAAAAAATATTTACAAGATAAATCATTTTTATTAATATATTCTTTTATGTTCATATGTATTATCCCTAATTAGTTTCTTTTATAAATACTTACATGTTCAGTATTCGCTACACAAGTATAATTTGGAATACTTGTATTATCAACACTAGTATGGATATAATATGTTGCATTATTGGATATTAAATAATCTGAAAATTTCTTAAGTGTTTGATTTTCTTCACCAGTAATATTAAAATCAGGAATATATCCTCTTTCAACATTAGTTCTAAGATACCATGTAAAAGCCGGCCAATGGTTAGAATAAATAATTTTTTCATGATACTCAGAATCAAAATCAATTAAACAATTAGCACCATCTTCAAGATAACCATACATAGGATAAGGAACTTTAACTATATACGCATAAAATGAAGACATAAACAAACATATAGCTAAAATCAAAATTAATAAACTTGTAAATTGATCTGCTTTAAAAATTTTATAATCATATTTATAATATTTTTGTATTAGTTCTGAGATAAAATCTCCAAGGTATTTTAATCCAAGAATTAATAAATAAACTAATCCGGGGACCATTGAAATAAAATAACGATCTACTTTAACATTTAAAAAGCTATGTGATATAAAAAATGTTGCAAAAAAAACAAACATTGTTAAATCTAGATTATAATATTTAATATCTAATTTACGGAATAACAAATAAGATTCTAAAGTAAATAAAAACATTAAACTTTCACACACAAGATAATAATCACCAAAAAATGTTATGAATATACTAACAAATGTTAAAAATGTTATAATATACATCAGATAACGTTTTTTATTAGATGAAATATTTCTTTTAATTTTAAATTTATATTTATGGATACCATGCATTCCTGCAACAAATAATCCTAATATTCCTAAAGTTAATAATATATATGAAATTAAATTAGCACCAGTTCTTATAGGATTTAAAAGAGCCCCATAACTCCTATCGGATAAACTTGCAGATAATAAAT
>CADBMS010000125.1 GCA_902795935.1 uncultured Methanobrevibacter sp. | reverse complement strand
TTGCCATATGCCAACTTTCCTTATTATATATCATTATATAAAATTATTTTTTATAACTATTTAAAATATAGTTTTTAGTTATTTATAAAATTTATTAATAATTCATATTTATTTGAATAAAAAAAATTAAATAAACTATTAAAAACTATAAAATAAAATATTAATTATTTTAACGATATTTACATAACATTCTACTAATAGAATCTAATATAATGCCCGTAAACATGAAAAAGGTTCCAAAAAGAGATAACATAACAGAAATTATTGTTGGTCCAATATTCACACTAACTCCAATAATATAATCATGTAAAAATAATAATGATAATCCGGATCCTATAATAAATATAATTATTCCAGGTACAGTAAAATAATATAATGGTCGTCTTAATTCCATATCTTTAATTATTTTCACTAAAACTTTCACGCCATGACTTACAGGATTTTTTGTTGAACCATCAACATCATACCTAACACCAATTTCAACTTCAGTTATACGGAAACCATGTTCAGCAGCGTCACTTAACATTTCACTTTCAACACCAAAACCAGTATCTTTAAATTGAAAGCAATTAAAAGTTTTTTTTGAAAATGCACGAAACCCACTTTGTGAATCAGTTAATTTTAAACCAGTACTCATATTAGTTGCAGTATCTAAAACTTTTTGACCTACCCTTCTATATGATGGAGTATTTTTGTCAGTTCCATTAATATATCTACTACCATTAACAATATCTGCATCATTATTAATTAATGGTTTGATTAGCTTAGGTATTTCATCAGGGTTATGTTGTGCATCTGAATCAATTGTAACAATAATATCATAATCTTTAGAAGCTTCAAATCCTGTTTTAAGAGCCGCTCCTTTTCCTAGATTAGTTTCATGCTTAATAACTTTCGCTCCAGCAAGTTTACTAATTTCACTAGTTTTATCATAACTACCATCATCTATGACAATTATATTATCTACATATTTTTTTGTTCTAAGAATAACACTTCCAAGTGCTACTTCTTCATTATATGAAGGAAGTAATGCAACAATTTTACTCATTTTTAACAGTAACTCCTAATCAAATAAAATTTTAATCTTCAATTCTATAATACCATTTCATCCATTCAACAGTACGTTTAATTCCTTCTTCTGGTGAAATTTTAGGGTCATGATTTAAATCTCGTATAGCTTTACTAAAATCAATAGTTTTGACTTTAGTAGTAAATGCTTCTGATTCATGGTAGTTTACTAAAGAATCATCAATACCTACAGTATTTAGCACCATATCTGAATATTCTTTAATTTCATGTTCCCATTCTTGTTTACTGCCTACATTGTATACTTCACCTGGAATAAAATTATCAATAATATTTGCAAAAGTTCGTACGGTATCTTCTACATAGTCTATAATACGTTTATGTCCCATGTAAACATCATATGGTTTATTATGTAATGCATTATAAATAAATATTGGAATAAATCCTTTATATTTAGAATATACTTCATGAGGCCCGTAACAATTTACAGGTCTTACACGCACGGTTTCCGTGTCAAACATTGTGGCAGAATTCATACACATCAATTCTCCAGCCCATTTAGTAATTGCATAATCATTCATTTGGTATGTATCTTTTATAGGATTATTTTCCATAACATCTTCACTCATAATACCATTATAATCACCATATACCTCAGCAGATGAAAAAAATATCATTCTAAAACCTAATTTTTCCTGTAAGCGAATCATATTTTTAGTACCTTTAACATTAGTTTCCCATAGATTTTCATAATACTCTTCACCATTCCATCTACCATATTCTGCAGCTAAATGATAAACATAGTCAAAAGATCCCTCTTCTTCAAATATCTTTTCAATTTGCCGATAATTACGAACATCTGCACGCTTATAATTTTCTAAATCATGATGCAGTAAATCTACTGTATAAACATCATGCCCTCTCTCTTTTATTTCATTAACTAAGTTAGTTCCAATGAAACCTGATCCTCCAGTAACTAAGATTTTTTGAGTTTCCATATTTCCCATCCTACTTTTTGTTTTTATTGGTTAATTTATATATTATAAGTAAATATTTTACTGTTATAAGTCACATAACTAATTAGTGTGTATTTATATATAATCCCATTACTAATTAAAGTTCTAATAATTTCACTCTTATTTTACTGTTGTATGCATTTTTATGTAATTTTTATTATGAATTGATATTTAAAGAGTTGTAATGACTACCAAATTTATAAATAATTAAAGAATTAATCAATTTTCTATTTTTTATGATTTTAAAAAATATAACATAAAATTTAATTGTTGAACATACTATACATTGAATATATACTATTATGAAAATTAAAGATTGGGTAAAAAATTATTTTCCTCATGAAAACCCTAGGAAAAATCAATATGAAATAATTCAAGAGATATATGATGCAATAGAACAAGGTTATAAATATATAACTCTTGAAGCAGGAACTGGAACTGGAAAATCAGCAATAGCCACAACAATTGCAAATTATTATAGTATTGATGAATTAGAACAATCATACCTCTTAACTGCAACAAAACAATTACAAAATCAGTACAAAGAAACCCCTTATAATTGGACAATATGTGTTGGTAGATTTAATTTTAAATGCAGATATCAAGATTATATTAGAGATACTGAGGGTCAATTAATTGAACCACTATCTAAACAAAATAATAAAATTAATTGTGAAAATGGAACTTGTAAAAATAAAACACTAATTCAAAATTGGCATTGTCCTCATGGAATAACTAATAATAATCCATTTTTAAGAACACAAGTATTAGAAATAAGCAAGCAAGGAAATAAAATCCCTATAAAATTTTGTAGGTACTGGAATCAAAAAAAGAATGCTATAAAATCAGATAAAGTAGTTCTAAATTATGATAAAGCAATATTGGAACATAATTATATACCTCACTTTTCTCAAAGAAAACTTATAATATTTGATGAAGCTCATAATCTCGAACAAAAAATTATGGAACATGTTGGAATACAAATAAGCAATAAAAGTTTAAATAAATATAATATTCCACAAATATCTGAAAAAATCGTTGAAAGTGATGATTATACTGACTGGACATATGCAATACAAAATTTAATTAACGAGTACTCTAAATTAAATATTGAATTAATGCCTATAAAAGAAGCAGAAAAAATATTATCTAAAATAGATAAATTAAATGAAATTAAATATTTAATAGAAGAAAATCCTATAAATTGGATAATAAAATATTATTATAATGCTCCAGAATCAACTGAAGAAATAGTGGGCGTGGAATTTAAACCAATAACTATTTTTGAATATGCTAAAGATTATCTTTTAAATTTTGGTGAAATTTGTATATTTATGAGTGCTACAATATTAGATTCTAATTATTTTTCGCAGTGTTTAGGTTTAAAATCTGAAGAAGTATATAATATTAAATATCCTACACCATTTTCTCCTTTAAATCGACCAATAATTTTTAAAACTTATGGTCGTTTATCAAAAAAATATATTGATGATACAAAACCTAAAACTATTCCATTGATATTGAATATAGTTAATCAACATCCTAATGAAAAAGGAGTAATACATACTCATAATTATGAACTAACTAAATATTTAATTGAAAATTTAAATACTGATAGATTTATTACACATGATAATAATAATCGTGAAGAAACTTTAATTAAGTTTAAAAAAAATAAAGACAATCTTGTATTAATAAGTCCTTCTATGAGTGAGGGTGTGGATTTACCTTATGATGATTGTAGATTTCAAATAATATATAAAATACCATATCCTTATCTTGGAGATAAACAAATTAAAAAAAGAAGTGAATATGATTATAAATTTATTCATTATGAAACTGTTAAAATATTACTACAAACATATGGGCGTATAATGCGATCAGAAACTGATTATGGTAAAACGTATATAATTGATGGAAGTTTTTTATCATTATTATCTAATGATAATAAAATGGGATATTGTATGGTGCCTTCAGCATTAAAAGAAGCCCTACCTAATAATTTAGAACAATTTAAATAATATTAATAACATTTCTTTGTTTAGTTAAAAAATAATATTTATTAGATAAATTATTTCATTGTTAATTAATTTCATGAATTTTAATAATAATATGTCCTAATAATAATAATTTATAAATAAGTTATATTTGATAATGATACTTATTATTTTTTAATGATAGCAATATCTCCAATTGTTGATTCTCGGATTGTTCGAGTTTTGTAATTATCCTCTAAATTTCCTTCAATATGTGTAAGTAATTCTATTTTTAATAACCTTTCTAATTTCTTTGCAAGTTTAGTATCGGGTTTCATATGTTCTGATTCAATTTTACTTATAACAGAAATTTTTTCATTAATTTTTTTACCTAAATCCTCACGAGACCATTTATGTTGTTCTCGTTTTTCACGTATTAGTTTACCATAATCTTCAACTAATTCATAATTTGTTTTTATTTTTCTAGGAGAAGAATATGGTTTATTTGTTTTTTTATTATGTTTTGTTTTTTTATTATGTTTAGCATGTGATTTTTGGATTTTACCGAATTTAGAACAATCTTTACAGACTTTCATATTTAATCCATCAATTTTTGTTGTAATATATTTTCCAATTATTTCTTTACCACATATTTCGCATTCCATAATAATCCCATTTTAATTAGTATATTCTATTTATTTCACCTCAATATTTAAATATTACTAAAAACAAGATATTATTAATATTAATAGATAAAGGGGTTTTAAGCTCATGGAAAAACCTTCTGAAATATCACTAACTACTATTGAAGACCTTAAAAAAGAAATAAGAATATTAAAAGAAGATAATACTAAAAATAAACGAAATTTAATGTGGAAAGTTCGTAAATTGGAAAAAGATAATGTTTTAATTGAAAATGATAAAATAAGATTAGAAAGAGAAGTTAAAAATCTTAGAGCTGAAGTTGAGCGATTTAGATCACCACCATTAATTATAGCATCTGTACTTGAAGTTTTAGATAATAATAAAGTTGCTGTAAAAAGCACAACTGGACCACATTTTGTTATCAATTATTCGAAATATGTTAATAAAGATGCATTAATACCTGGAGCAAGAGTTGCATTAAATCAACAAACGTTTGGTATTGTTGAAGTGTTGCCTGCTGAAAAAGATCCATTAGTTTCAGGTATGGAAATTGAAGGAAAACCAAATATTTCTTATGAAGACATTGGTGGACTATCTGATCAAATCGTTGAACTTAAAGAGGCAGTAGAATTACCTTTAATTAAACCAGAATTATTTACTAAAGTAGGTATAGAACCTCCAAAAGGAGTTTTACTTTATGGTCCTCCTGGAACTGGAAAAACATTACTTGCTAAAGCAGTTGCCAAAGAAACTAAAGCTACATTTATAAAAATTGTTGCTTCTGAATTTGTTAAAAAATATATTGGTGAAGGTGCAAGATTAGTGAGAGAGGTTTTTGAACTTGCGAATGAAAAAGCACCAAGCATTATTTTTATAGATGAACTTGATGCTGTTGCAGCTAAAAGATTGAATAGTTCTACTAGTGGTGATCGTGAAGTACAAAGAACTCTTATGCAGTTATTAGCAGAACTTGATGGTTTTGATTCTAGGGGAGATGTTGGATTAATCGGTGCTACTAATAGACCAGATATATTAGATTCTGCTCTTTTAAGACCTGGTCGTTTTGACAGGTTAATAGAGATACCATTACCTAATTATGAATCTCGTTTAGAAATACTTAATATACATACTAAAAAAATGTCTTTATCAGAAGATGTTGATATTGCTATTTTGTCTAATTTAACTGATGGTAGTTCTGGTGCTGATTTAAAGGCCATTTGTACTGAAGCAGGAATGTTTGCTATTCGTGAAGAAAAAGAAGAAATAGTCATGGATGATTTCAGAAATGCAATTGATAAAGTATTAGGTTCAGATAATGAAGAAATATTTAATAAAGAATCTGGAGTCATGTTTGGTTAAATCTTTATTTTCATATTTATACATATCTATGAAACAAATAATTAATATCATACATGATATATTAAAAGATAATTTATATATATCGTATTAATTAAGTTTAGCCAATGATGAACCCTATGAGCTCTGATATGTGATGAATGATGGGCGATCTGAGGCTATATATTCATATATTTTTGCGTTTTACTGTTAAATAAAAATCGTTATTAAACCTCAAATAATTCGCTGATTACAATTTTCGAATTTGTTTTCACTAATTTCGGTATTTTACCAATAGTTCCAGCATATTCATCTACAACAACCATTACGCCTTTGTAAAATTCACGATAATCATCTGCTTTATATAAAGTATTTTGAACCATATCTTGAGCATTATTACCATTTGTATTATTTGCAATAGATGTTGCTAAAGCATCAGCAATACTTGATTGGTTAGCAAAAACAGTTACAGAATCAGATTTGCCAAAACTTATTGAATGTCCTACATTTCCTGAAGATGTGCATATGCCCATAGGTTTACTTTGTGGCTTTATTTGAAAACCTATTTTTCCAGAAAGTCGTGAATTTCCAGAATACAAACCAATAATTAATTTTTTATTGTTTTTTAATGCAATATCTCCGCCATTTTCTATTATACTATATTTTGTATTTTTTTTTATAAGATTAATTAAACATAATTCTGCAATTGCACCAGCAACAGATGCCATAGGTCCAACATTAGCTTTTTTAGCAGCATCACACATAGTGTTTATAATAACTGAATCTGTTTTTGATGGTAATGGTTCAAATGATGTCAAAAATTCTGGATTTTTTTGAGAATAATGGATAATTTCATTTCTTAGTTGGATAATATTTAAATTAAGATTATGTTGAGTAATATCCGTTTTTAAATTAATTTGTGTTTCTTGTATATCTATTTTTTCAGTAATCATAATATTGCCATTTTAAGTAAATATATTAATAATATATTTTTTTTAGTCAATTGGATTTAATATGTATTTATTATTTTAATATTATTTTGGCTTTGTAAAAATTATATTTTTTATTTTTGTGTTGTTTGGTATATGTTGTAGATTGTGTTTTTGAGTTTTGTTTCATTATTTGATAGTTTTAAGTTTCTACTGTGATTGGTTCCCCGTATTAGTCTTTTTATTACACTTATTACTGATTCTACATTATTTCTTTTTGAATATATTGGTTTTCTAAAAATTGTTTGACTATTTAACCTGTTTGCATAATCATTAGTAAATCCAGTACTGCCTAATGCAATTAATTCGCATTTTTCAACATTTTCATTGATTATTAATTTATTTATTGGTTCTGTCTAAAATTGTCAT
>CADBMS010000124.1 GCA_902795935.1 uncultured Methanobrevibacter sp. | reverse complement strand
CATCATTATCTATTCTTGAATATAATTTTTCAATATTATCTTGTAAATTAACAAAAGAAACAAGTCTTGGTTTATAATTTTCAAAATATTTATTAAATCCTTGATGCTTATAACCATTTTGTTTTAAAGTTGCTAATATTTGATTTACTGTATTACTAAAATATATAATATTACCGTTTTTATCCCTTTCACTACAAATAACAGGAGGATCTATTTTAATAAATGCATAATGCTGTTTTCTTAATAATTTAACTAATCCTTTAGTTATGTTTAGAACTAATTTAGGATCTGTATAATCTATTAAAAATCCTCTCGGAGCATAAGCATATTTATAATACATATAAATATTTTTATATAAGAATAATGTTGCACCAACTAATGTATCATTTTCAACAAATCCTATATAAAAAGTATTCAATCCCTCATATCTCGAAGTTTCAGCGTAAGATGAAGTTTGATAATATGTACTATATTTATGTTTATATGCGAAAGCATCAAATTCTTCTTTTGTAAGTGCTACTATTTTCATCCCCTTCAACTCCTTCTCTATAATTGTATCAATTTTTTAAAAGAATAGCAATAAATTTCTTAATTATACTAGTTTTTTTTTTTACAACATGTTATAATTATGAAATGAAGGTGGTGTTAGTGTGAGTGATGAATTAGAATTAATAGATGATAACTATTTAAATAATAATATTGCACTTTCAAATGATGATGCTGAAGTAATAAATGAAGAACCAAATACAATAGATGATTTAATAGATAAAATTAAAGAAACAAAAGAATCATTAGAAAATAGTAAAGAAGAAATGATAGATAACTCAGAAATAATTGGCGACAATGAAGATGTTGAAATTGGATTAAATGAGCCAATAAATAATTTTAAATTACTGGAACAATATGGTGAAAATTTTACTTCTAAAGAATATATAACTAATCCAGCCATTGGAAGAGATAAAGAAATTAAAGAATTAATTGTAACATTAATAAAACAAGAAAAATCAGCTATTTTAGTTGGTAAACCCGGAATTGGAAAAACAGCTATTGTTGAGGGACTTGGATATAAAATTAAAAATGAAGATGTTCCTAATGCTTTACTTGGTTATACTATTTTTAAACTAAATACTGCTAGCTTAACTGGAGTAGATCCAATTACAAATGAATTAAAAATACAAAAAATAGTTGATAATTTAAAAACACAAAATAAAGTAATGATATTTATAGATGAAATTCATACTTTAATTGGAACTGGTGAAAATACTCTGGATTTTGCTAACATATTTAAACCAATAATTGATCGTGGAACCGTTAAAATTATAGGTGCTACAACTAGTGATGAATATGATAGATATATTTTAAGAGATAAAGCATTTGTTAGACGTTTTCAAAAAATTGAAGTTGAAGAACCAACAAGAGAAATGGTTATTCAAATAATGATGGGAACCTACCCTAAATTTGAAAAGAAAATGAATCTAAAACTTAAGTATAGTGACTTTGTTAAAGAAAAAATCATGGCTTTTATAACTGATTTAACAAGTGAATTTAAAAGAGTATATGAAACATCTGTTAGATATCCAGATATAGCATTAACAATTCTTCAACAAGCATTTTCTTATGCATCATTTGATAATCGAGATGAAGTTAATATACGTGATATTAGAAAAGCAATAAAAACTACTAAATTAGTATATCCAGATGTTATTAAGAAAGAATTAATTAGATTTAATAAAGAATTTAAAGATATATATTTTATAGAAACTAAACAAATTTTAAAGGATGAATTATGAAAAAAATTATTTATTATTCTAGAATTACATTATTTATAGTATATTTAATTGGTTTGTTTTTATTAATTGATAAATTATTTACTATTAGACCATTTGGCTTAATTTTCTTTATAGTCAGTTTGATATATTCATTTGTAATGATATTAACTATATTATCTAAAAAAAAATCTTATTTTAATGCTATTTCATATAATATATTAAGTATAGGAGTATATTTATATACAGTTTTGTTATGTTATATTACTTTAACAAGTAGTAAACTAACTGTTATGAACAACGATATATATTATAAAAACAATTTCATCTTAATGATTATCTTACTACTTGGTTTAATATTATACACAATAGAATTAAATAAAGAAGAGGATTAACCTCTTCTTATTTTATTATAAAGATTCAAATGAAACATTTTTATTTTCTAATTTAATAACTTTTCTATCTATTTCACCTTTAATATTTTTCATCTTTATAGAATTAAAAACTACTATTAATAAACTAATAATTACATATAAATAAAAAGTTATTCCACGACTTAACAACATCGCTCCACTTAAAGTATCTCCAAATGCAGGTTTAAAAATAGATAAAAAGACAGTTTCACTTATTCCAATCGCACCTGGTAAAGGTAAACTAGATACAGTAGTATACAAAACTGATTGCATAGTAAATATTTGAAAATAATTATAATCGGCAAATCCAAACGATTTATATACTAAGAAAGGAACAGAATAATAAAAACATATTTGAACAAAAACCCTTAAAATAGCTTTCACAAATTCTAATTTATTTTCTTTAATAAAAATAGAACTCTCATTATATTTTTCTAATCCTTCTTCTATTTCTTTTTGTTTTTCTTCTAATTGCTTAATTTTAAATATTTTCATTAATTTAATAACAACATTAATCAACTTTTTAGTTATTTTTTTTGAAAAAACTCCTATTAGCATAAAAGATAATGCTATACCATTTATCATCAATCCTAAAAGATATAACCATAGTAATCCTTTAGAAATAATACTAGGATTTATAATTGCACATATTATTCCTAAAAATATAGTACTTATCTGTACACCACAAAGTTGAATTAACAAAACTAAAGTTGCATGAGGTCCTGATACTTTTTCTTTAGTCATATAATATATTTCTATAGGTTGTCCTCCGGTTGCAGCAGGTGTAATAGAACTAAAGAAAAAACCAATCCAAGTAAATTTTAAAGCATTCGTAAATGATATGTTATCACCAAACGCTTTTAATAAAGACTTAACATTTAATGATTCCATACAAAAAGATAATAACATTACTAATATTCCTAAATAAATATAAATTTTATTAGAAGATTTAATAATTTCAAGTAACTCATTCATATTTTGATCTTTAAAT
>CADBMS010000123.1 GCA_902795935.1 uncultured Methanobrevibacter sp. | reverse complement strand
TTAAATTAGCCATACCATTAGTTACATTAACTGTATATGTTTTGTCTCCGAGATTGAATGTTACATAGCCTGAATTTACTGGATTATCATCTAAATCTGTGATATAAGCATAAATATTAACAGGGTTACAATCTGAAGTTGTGGAAGCAGTTAAAGTAAGTTTAGTGTTAACTAGTGAATTAATAACTGTTTTAGTGCTAGTTGATTTAGTGTATCCTATTCCTTCAAATTGGGCAGTAATCTCGATAGTTTCATCGACAATTTGATTTTTTAGTTCGGCAATTCCATTTGTTAAACTAACTTTAATTGCTTCACTTCCAATTTTAAAAGTAACCTCGCCTTCTTTTATTAAATAACCATTTTGATTATAGGCTCTAGCTACTAAGTCAATGGTATTTCCATTTCTATTAGATACTTCGATATTAATTGAACTGGTTATTGGATTAATGACAGTGAATGCTTTAATACATGCTACTTGTGAATTATATGTGTGTGAACTAAATGTGCAAGTTAAATTATATAAATCTGTCCAGTTAATTCCATTATAACTTAAAAATGAAATTCCTTCATTGTAGAAATATTTGTTAAGACTTATTTTTTCTGAAATAGGGAATGCTGCTTCATTATCAACAGTTATTTTAAAAATGACTTCAAATATATCTCCAATATCAAGTTGAATTAGTTTATCTAAATTGATAGTGTAATATCCTGCATTTGAGAATCCGGTTTGTTTATGTTTTGATAT
Organism: uncultured Methanobrevibacter sp.; assembly: GCA_902795935.1. Classification (GTDB taxonomy): domain Archaea; phylum Methanobacteriota; class Methanobacteria; order Methanobacteriales; family Methanobacteriaceae; genus CADBMS01. Next base: position 9,050 of record CADBMS010000123.1, on the reverse strand, counting down.
GTTGTTTACATTGATTGTTATTTCCCAGTTTGTTTCTTTTTCAAAGTATGTTGAAACTGCTGCTAAAAATTCACTACCTGTTGAGTTAAAAATATTTTTATACCAAACAGTATTACTTGAGTTTACAAAATAATCCGTTTTTCCAGGGATATCATATTGATAATTTTTATCATACTTAATTGAATCATTTAATATAAACACATAAGAGCCATCGTTTTTACCAATTCCAGTAAATTTGGTATCATAATAAGAAACATAAAAGTATCCTTTATCTCCAAATGTATCTCCCCAACTGTTTTTAACAATCCATGCACCATCTCCTGGTGGGGTAGTTCCAAAATTATATCTAGAATAATTATCATCCCATCCAACAATAACTACTGCATGATTAGGGCCTTCATCATCATAATAATAGTATGCATTGGTATTTGAATTTAAATAACCTGAATTATTATAATAATACATTTCAGTTGCAACTGCACCATATTTCAAAATAGCTTCTTTAATTCCATCATTATCAGTGTAACTGTTTCTTTTAATGAATGCTATATTTTGAACATACATTAAACTATTCAATAATGGAGATAATTCACTATCTATTGTATATGGATCTTCATCTTCTTTAATTGGTCCTAACCAACTTACAAGATAACCAATTGACATGGAATCGAATCCTCCAGTATTGGATTCCATAAGCCAACCATAAGGAGAATATACTGTTATTAAATTTTTCAAGTTTTCTTCAGATAAGTCAAAGATTTCCCCTGAAGCTTTTAGTATAGAAGATTCAAGAGCTGCTAATGCAGCAAACGCCCAACAATTTCCATCACTACCCTGATTTTTAACAGGAGTAATATATATATTTCTTAAATCATATTCTAAAGGCAATATTCCATTATACTCTTCAGTAATATAGGATATGGCATCAGTACTATTAGAAATGAATATGATATATTCTGTTTTGTTATATACATCATCAGAATTGGGTTCATTATTGTTGTATTTATTATTTTCTAACATGGATTCAGATGAATTAAATGAAGTCAAATAAATTGATTGTCCGTAGTTTTTTGCATTATTGTCATTGAATGCACTGTTATTTATAATGGTTTTTTCACTAAAAATTGAATAAATTGCTCCTCCATTACCATTTTCTGCATTATTTTGTGTTGAGTTTAAATAATTAATTAATAAGTTACCATATATTTGATAAATTGCTCCACCATCATATTTGGCAGTATTTTTATTTAAATAAATATTGAATAAATTATTACTTGAATTTAAAGATGTTATTGCCCCACCAAATGTACCAGAACAATTAGTGAAATTAACATAATCTAAATAAATTGAACTGGTTTTGATGTAAATTGCTCCACCCGCATCATTAAGCGAGGCGTCATTTTCAAAAACTGTTCTTGTAATATTAAGTTTATATTTATTGCTTTTAAAAGCAATAGCTCCACCATAATAGGTAGCAGAATTGTTAATGAATCTACAATCAGTTATTTTTAATTCAACAGAACCATATATTGATCCACCATATGATGCTGAATTGTTAGTGAAATTACAATTTTCAATAGAACCATTATTACCATTCCAATAAATGGCTCCGCCCTTGGATGATGATTGGGCATTTATTAAATTCAAATTCTTAATAATAACATTGGCAGCAGTCACAGTAAATATTTGTTTACCATCCCCATTAATTGTGTGACCTTTACCATCAATTACAGTTCCGTCTTTACTAATAGTTAAAGTATTTGTAATAGTAATATTGCTATTGATATTGAGTACTCCGCCAATAGTTAAATTATTTTTTAACTCATCATAAGTATTTATATTAGCATCACTCATAATCGAGGCATCATAATTCTTGGATTTTTTAATACTATTATTTTTCGAGTTTTCATTTTTTTGAGTATTATCTTCTATTTTGTTATCTTTTATGAGTTCATTATCATTTTGGATGTTTTTTGTAAGAATTTTATCTTCAACATCTGCATTGCTTAGATTTTCTGTTGCAGATACTGCAGAAATTGATAATGTTAGTAATAAAAGTAAACATATGATTAGTTTTTTATTTATCATCTTTACATTTTCAACTCCTATTATAACCAATTGACATTAAATTTAATTTTGAGTTTTATCCTGTTATTTATCATATTTCATATTAATATAATGCAAGAACATATACTTGCAAATAATTTTAATAACATTGTAAATAGCATTTATAAGCAATTATATCTTTAATATACTATTTTTAAGCCATTTATTACATTCTCTTACTTTAAAATATTATATAATCTATATACTTTTCATATTATATAATAATATTCTTTATAATATGTTTATTAAAAAAAAGAAATTAATTATGTTTAATTTTTATCATATTAAACAAGTATGGGGTAATAATAATTTATTTTAATAAATATTTAATAAAAACAATTTCAATTAGTTTAATATGATTTTAATTTAATAGTATATGTTATAATAAAATAAAGGTCATAGGATGAGGCTTGGAAGAACTAATTTGGAAGTAAATAAGAAGGGGTTTGGTGCATTACCTATTCAAAGATGTTCTATGGATGAATCAATAGAAATTCTTAGAAAAGCATATGATAATGGTATTAATTTTTATGATACTGCTCATTTGTATACTGATAGTGAAGAAAAAATTGGAAATGCATTATGTGATGTACGTGAAAATATTTATTTGGCAAGTAAAACTGCATCAGAAACAACAACTGATTTTTGGAATGATTTAGAAACGTCTCTTAAAAATTTAAAAACGGATTACTTAGATTTGTATCAATTTCATAATGCACCATCACTACCAGATGCTGATTTATATAATGCAATGTTAGAAGCAAAAGAGAGGGGTATGATAAAACATATTGGAATAACCACTCATAAAATAACAGTTGCAAATGAAGCTATTGAATCAAATCTTTATGAAACTCTACAATATCCTTTTTCATACCTTAGTGGTCAGGAAGAATTAAGTTTAGTTGAAAAATGTAAAAAATCAAATATTGGTTTTATAGCTATGAAAGCAATGGCAGGAGGATTAATTAAAAATTCTAAAGCAAGTTTTGCATTTATTAATCAATTTGATAATGTTTTGCCTATTTGGGGTATTCAAAAAATTTCAGAACTTGATGAATTCTTATCTTATGATGAGGGGTTAATTTTAGATGATGAATTAAAATCTATTATTGAATCTGATAAAAAAGAAATTGGTTCTGATTTTTGTAGGGGATGTGCTTATTGTATGCCTTGTCCAGAGGAAATTAAAATAAATATATGTGCTAGAATGTCACTTTGGATTAGGCGATTCCCAACAGAACCAAATTTAACTCCAGAATGGCAAAAAATAATGAATGATACTTCCAAGTGTATTGAATGTTATAATTGTGTTGATAAATGTCCATATGGCTTAGATATTCCTAGATTATTAAAAGAAAATTATAATGATTATATGGATATTTTAAATGGAAAAACAAAGGTGTAATATATGAAGCAATGTATCAAGAATCCTGATGAACTTAAATGGGAAGAATTTTGGGCAGAACGATTATCTAATAAAAAAGATAAGAATTGGGATAAAGCAGCCCCTGGTTTTTTTAAGAGAACTAAAAAAGAGGATTATAATAATGTTTTATTTGATATGTTAATTCTTAATGAAAATGATACTATATTAGATGTTGGTTGTGGTGAAGGATCAATTACAATTCCTCTTTCTAAAAAAGTTAAAAAAGTAATTGCTTTGGATTCTTCTCCTAAAATGATTGAATTTTTAGAAAAAAGAATCAACGATAATGGTATAACTAATATTGAAACTGTTTTAGGGGCCATTGAGGATATATCTTATGATGATTTTAAAGGTGTGGATGTTGTTGTTTGTTCAAGATCATTGAATGGTATTGTACCTATTGGAAAAGTTTTACATGAACTTGATAAGATTGCTAATAAATATGTTTTTATAAGTGTTTTTGGACCTGAAAATAAGAAGATTGAGAAAGATTTTGATAGGGAGTTAGGTATTAAGACTGAGGATTTCCCAGATTATAATTATTTTTTCAATATATTATTTAATATTGGTATTTATCCTAATGTGACTAGATTTGATTTGAATAATTATCGTGAATATGATAGTATTGAAGATGCTATGGATAATGGTAAATTTAGACTTGATTTGTATAGTGACGATGAAAAATTGGAATTAAAAAAATATTTGAAGAGGATTCTTGTTAAAGATTCTACGACAGGTAAATTGTATAATGTTAATGATAAAGCTGATTGGATAATGTTTTGGTGGAAGAAGTAAAAAGTTAATATTTTTTCTTCCACTAAACAATAGTGTTGGCATAGTTTTATTTACTATTTGGTATTAGGGTGCCTGCCATATAATCTGAGTATCCTTTTAAATCAAGGTTTCCATGTCCTGATAAATTGAATACTATTGTTTTTTCAGTATTTGTTTCTTTTGCTTTTTTTGCTTCATCTATTGCTATTTTTATAGCATGACAACTTTCTGGTGCTGCTAATATGCCTTCTGTTTGTGCAAATAGTTTTCCACTTTGGAATATCTCTTCCTGTAGCACGGCTCTTGTTTGTATGTATCCTTCTTTTACTAGTAGTGCTAATTGTGGACTAATTCCATGGTATCGTAGTCCTCCCGCATGTAATGTGGGTGGGATGAAATCTTTACCTAATGTGTACATCTTTAATTTGGGTGTTAATCCTGCTGTGTCTCCATAGTCATACCTATATTCTCCTTGGGTTAATGTGGGACAACTTGCGGGTTCTGCTGCTATGAATTCACAATCATTTTTACCATCTAATTTATCTTTTATTAATGGAAAACATGACCCTCCAAAGTTACTTCCTCCTCCCACACATGCAATCATAGTGTCTGGTGTTTCATCAACTATTTCTAATTGTTTTTTTAATTCTTGCCCTATAATTGTTTGATGGAGCAATACATGATTTAATAAACTTCCTAGTGAATAGTATGCTTTTTCATCAGATAATGCATCTTCTATTGCTTCTGATATTGCTATTCCCAATGATCCTGAATGCTCTGGATTTTTGTTTAGTATTTTTCTTCCATATTCTGTTTTTGTACTTGGTGATGCTAGTATGGTCCCCCCATATAATTCTATTAATGTTTTTCTTGTTGATTTTTGTTTAAATGATGATTTTACCATGTATACTGTGCAATCCAACTTTAACATTGTACATGCTAGTGAAAGTGCAGTGCCCCATTGTCCTGCTCCTGTTTCTGTGGTTAATCTTTCTATTCCTTCTTTTTTTGCATAATGGGCTTGTGGTATTGCGCTGTTTATTTTGTGACTTCCTGTTGGTGTTGTGTCTTCTCGTTTGAAGTATATTTTTGCTGGGGTGTTCAGTTTTTTTTCAAGGTTTTTAGCTCGAAATAATGGGGTTGGCCTACCTATTGCTTGGTATAATTCTCTTACAGTTTTGGGTATTTTTATATATCGTTTTTTACTTGTTTCTTGTTTTAATATTTCTTTTGAAAATATTTGGGCTAGTTTTTCTAAATTTCCTCCTTCTTCTGAATCTTTAAATTCAGGTAAACTTTTTGGTAAGTCTGCATTTATGTTGTAGTATTGTTTTGGTACTTCATTTGAGTTTAGTATTATTTTATTCATATTGAATCTCCTTTTTTACTTACTAATCATATCATTATTGTACTATTTAAATCTTTATAGCACTAATTTGTACATTATATTTTATAAAAATTATTATATACACGTCATAAACAAACCATAAAAACATGAAAATATTAACAATAGATGTTGGAAAAGGAACACAAGACATATTACTATACGATACGGGAAAAAATATAGAAAACTCAATAAAATTAGTACTACCATCACCAACACAATTAATAGCACAAAAAATACAAAAAACAAAAACAAACCTATTCATAAAAGGAGAAATAATGGGTGGTGGGCCAATAAGTCAAGCATTAACAGAACACATAAAAAATGGTTATAAAGTAACCATGACAGAAAACTCAGCAAAAACAATAAAAGACAACTTAGAACGAGTAAAACAAAAAGGAATAGAAATAATATCCAATAATCAAAAAATAGAAGATAATAACACTACAACACTTGAAACAAAAGATATAGACTTAAAAATACTAAAAAATGCACTAAAAGAATATCAAATAAATTTAAACTTTGATTACATAGGAATAGCCGTACAAGATCATGGATACAACCCCGAAATGGGTGATAGAAATTTCAGATTCCAAAAAATAAAAGAACAACTTCAAACACCAAAAAAACCCGAAGAACTAATATACCACAACAACATACCAAACTATTTCACAAGAATGCAAGCAATACAAAAAACACTCAAAAAATACAACACATACATAATGGACTCAAAATTTGCATCAATATGTGGAGCAACAATGGATCCTCAAGTACAAAAATTCAAAAACTACATAATAATGGACATAGGTAATGGCCACACATTAGCAGCAGCAATAAAAAATAAAAAAATAGTTGGAGTCTATGAACACCACACAAATGCATTAACACCAAAAAATATAGAAAAATACACTAAAAAATTAGCAAATGCAACATTAACACATGAAGAAATACATGAAGATAATGGTCATGGTGCACACATAATAGAACCACTACCTGAAATAGAAAAAATAGTAGTAACAGGACCAAACAGATTATTAATAAATAAAACTAATCTCAATGCATATCATGCAACACCTGCAGGTGATGTTATGATGACTGGTCCAACAGGATTAATAAAAGCAATAACCCACAAAATCAACCAGGAAAACAATCAATGATACAGATAGATCCACACATCCATACAATTTACTCTGGAGATGCAACAGGAACCCCAGAAAAAATACTAAAAAAAGCAATAAATCTAAAATTAGATGCAATAGCAATAACAGACCATAATACTATGAAAGGATCCTTAATAACTCAAAAAATAGCAAAAAAATATGAAAACATCACTATAATTCCGGGAATTGAAATAAGCACATCTCATGGCCACATTATAGCATTAGGAATTACAACTGAAATTAAACCTCAACAAAATCCAGAAGAAACCGTAGATCAAATACATGATTTAGGAGGTATAGCAATAGTGCCTCATCCATTTGTAAGATATAGGAGTGGTCTATTTGCAAGATACTCATTTTTTTCTACAATAGATGCTATAGAAACAAAAAATTCAAGATTCATATTTGGAATATCCAATAAAAAATCTGAAAATCTATCTAAAAAAATGAATATTCCTCAAATTGGGGCAAGTGATTCTCACTTTTTAGGGTCTATAGGTAAATGTGCAACAGAAATTGACTCAGAAAACAATATAGATGATATAATTAATGCAATAAAAAAAGGAAAAACAAGGCCATATGGTAAAAGAACACCATTACACTTAATTGCAAAGGAAGTTTTCAATAAAAAAATACTAAGAAAACATAAAAAATATATAGAATAGGTTTTATTTAATGTCTTTAATAGAACTAATACGTGATAACTTTTTTTACCTAGAACCGGGTTACACTCCATTTAATACAATAATATTTGGAATAATAGTTGGATTAATCATATTATTAATAATAAAGATGTTTAAATATATAAATAAAGATCCAAAAGATTTATTCATACCATTATTGCCATTTATATTTTCAGGGTCCTGTGCTAGAGCATTAGTTGATAATAATATATATCCTTTAATTCATTTACTTGTAACGCCAGGAATCTATATAATTATAGGCATTACAACAATAATAACCATTTTAACATCAATTTTAATAGAAAAAAAATTTTCAATAAATTACAAATACACAATTTTTATTGTAGGTTTAATTTTATGCATACCCAATATAATCAACTTTCAAAATGTTAACATACCCGTAATGTTATTAGTTTTAGGAATATGGTTAATTTTTACATTAATATTTATTGTATTATCAAAAAAATGGAAATTATTAGATAATAAATATAATTTAACAGTATTATCATCTCATTTATTTGATGCATCATCAACATTTATTGCAGTTGACTTTTTTGGATACTGGGAACAACATGTTCTCCCATCAATATTAACTAGTTTAACTGGAACTGCATTTATTCTATATCCTTTAAAAATAATTGTAATCCTTGTTTCGTTATATTTAATTGATGAACATATTGAAGATGAAATAAATAAAAATACATTAAAACTATGTATATTTATATTAGGTTTAGCTCCAGGATTAAGAAACTTTTTAAGTTTAATAATTGGAACATATTAAAATAATTTTTTTAAAAAAAAGAAATATTGATAAAACTTTAGTTTTACCAAATAAATTTATTTAATCGTCGTATGGATACCAACATTTGTATCCCGCACGTATTATAGTATCTTCACTTTCTCTTTTATATCTTGAATCTCCTTTGAAGGTATACTTAATTTTGTAAATTCTTCCTTTTTTTAGATTAAGATAAATGTTAGCTACTCCGTTTTTATTTGTTTTGTTGACGTACGTTTTACCATTAATTATAAATTTTATCTTTTTATTGGATAATTTTCTACCGTAATCATCAACTAATATGACTTTAAAAGGATGTTTTTTGGTGTATTTGTGTGTATATTCAATGTCATCAAGGTCTACTTCTATTTTTCCTTTTTTTACATTTTTGGAAATATTGTCATGAGCACTAACAACTCCTATCACTGAAACAATTAATATTGCTAATGTTACAAGTAGTAACTTATTTTTCATTGACATTTTTTCACCTCTTATTTTATATTTATATTATATATTTAAATTATATATCTTATATAATTTATCATTATTTGGTACATTCAAAAACTTTAGTGGGTTTTAGAAATTTGTGTTATATTCGTTCCAATATTTTATTTTTAGGTTGAATTGTTTTAGAATTCCTTTTTTTGTTTTGTATAGTTTTTTACTAAATGTTTATCACTGATGATTGATAAAATATTAAGTATGTCAATAAAAAATAAAATTGATGAGGATGCAATTA
>CADBMS010000122.1 GCA_902795935.1 uncultured Methanobrevibacter sp. | reverse complement strand
TTTTTATTTTTTTTACGTATATTTCAGTCCAAAAGATTCGAAAGTAAAAAAATCTTTTCATCAAAAATAAGACTCTTTTTTTTTAATCATAAATTTTGAGGAAAAAATAATCATCAAGCACTGATGAAAAATTTTTAGTCATTATCGCAAAACTATAAAATTTACAGTTTATCATGATTATAACAAAGAGAATGTTAGTTAAAAGCTATTTTAATCAAGTGACATGGTATTTTTGCATTATCCAATGGAACTGCTGCCTATAAATTAACCTATTCATCATTAGTTGAAAGGTGTTCAGTTCAATATACTTTTCAAATTTAATAATCAAATTGTATATGGTTAACTATGTTAATTGAAGAGACTGTATATTTTATATACTATTAATGTTAAAAGTATATAATAACCTTAAAATGGAGGAAAAAATATAATACATAAATGAAATTCTAATTTTTATTAATAATTCTAAAGGTGACTAAAAATGAAAGTAACAACTAAATTTTTCGTTGTCGCTTTGATACTTTCTTTAATACTAACTGTATCCGCAGTAGCGGCTGCAGAAGATATTTCTTTCGACCAAAGCGACCTAGAGGCAAAAGAAGATGAATTAATATTGGCTGAAGATTTTTCAACAGGGGAAAGTAATCAGCAATCATTAATGGAACCAGATAATCATGAAACCATTAGTGCGCAAACAGATTCGCAAAAACTAACAGCAGGCAACGGTAATTATAGTAATCTACGTGAGGAAATAAATAAAGGCGGAGATATAAACTTAACAAGAAGTTTTTATCATTATGTTGATGGTGATGGATCCACCATTGAAATATCAAGCAACGATTGTGTTATTAATGGTAATGGTGCCGTCATAGACATGGATGGATCAAATATACGAGCATTTTATGTATCTGGTTCTAATGTAACAATTAAAAACCTAACAATTAAAAATGCAAAATTTAATGGTAATGATGGTGGAGCAATTTGGTTTAAAAATCCTGGTACTGTGACAAATTGTAAGTTTACTAACAATACTGCTAATAATGGTGGTGCTATCTGGATGTATTCAGGTAATGTAGAAAATTGTAATTTTACTAACAACAAAGCATCAAGTTCTGGAGGTGCAATATATTTTTATATTAATGATGCTTACGTTATTAATTCTCACTTTGAAAATAATTCCGCTATTCATTCAGGGGCTATTCATGTAAACAACTATTCCAGTTTAAATGTAGAAAATTCCTATTTTATTTATAATCATGCTAGTCATGGTGCCGGAGCCATTGGAAATGGAGGTCAGGATACTGGCAACATTAATGTCGAGATTAAAGATTCTAGATTTGATTATAATTCGGCTAATAATTATGGTGGTGCTTTAAGTTTAAACCATGTTGTTGTGGATAATTCTTCCTTTAATGAAAATTCTGCCATATTTGGTGGTGCAATTTATTCAATTTCACCAACAGTTAAAAATAATTCAAAATTTAAAAATAATAACGCATCAGAATTGGGTAATAGTATTTTTGCTATTAACAAATCATCCATTATTAATTGTAATATTGATGGTAATGACATATATGAAAACAATTTGACAGAATCTGTTATTTATGATTATAATGGTAATAATTATAAAATAACCTATGAAGGTATTGTTTATGATGTTTTTGCTGTTGAAAGTCATTTAATCCCACCTAATAATCAAACTAAAGATTTTTATATGGTGGATCCGAGTTTAAAATTACTTAGAAATGTTGTAGATTCATCTGATGTAAGTGGATATGTTAAAGGTCTTTTATATAAATACTTTAAAGGCGAATTAAGTTATGATGATGTTTCAAATATGATTAGCAGTGCTGTTTATGGTCATTCAACTATTAATATTAAGGATAATGCTCCTGATGTGGAATATATTGGCAATAATATGGTAAATGTTTATGAGTATATTTCTTTAATCACTCCAAGCAGTAATACTAATTTTGTTTTCCTAAAACAAAGCATTCAAACTTTAAATCAGACTGTTACAAAAGAAGCTTTAAATTCAAAGGTCTTTGTTGGAAATATTGTAAAATTCCGAATCAACGTAACCAATGGGAATAACTTTACATTATCTGATGTATTTGTAAAAGAGGTCTATAATGTTAGTGAATTTGAGTATTTGTCCTTCGAGTCTAATGATAACTGGACATATGATGTTAACTCCAAAGTATTCACTTTGAAATCCTTAAGTCCTTCAAACACTTCCAGTTTAATATTGTCATTTAAGGTTAAAACCAATGGTACTTTAACCAATATTGCTGTTGTAGGTATTGGCGAGAATGAAACAGTAAACAACAATACAACCATTGATGTTATCAATCCGATATTGAGTATTGAAAAGAATTGTGTATTTTCTACTGTTAATTTAGGTCAAATTGCTAGATTTGAAATTACTGTTAAAAACAATGGTGATGTTGCTTTACATGATGTTAAACTTACTGAAAATCCATCTCCAGGTTTA
>CADBMS010000121.1 GCA_902795935.1 uncultured Methanobrevibacter sp. | reverse complement strand
TGTGGACGATTCCAATTCTGCATTATCTGCTGAAGAAAACGATGACAGTTCCGGTCAAGATGTTTTAAAAGCCGGAACAAGAACAGTGGATGTAAATAATTTTGATGAATTAAAAAATGCGATAACTAGTGCAACAATAGATTCGGAAAATGATACTTATATAATTAATTTAAATTCTGGAACATATACAGTTTCAGCACTTACAAAAATTGATTCAGGAACACAGGTTCCCAATATAATAATTAATGGTAATGGTCAAACATTATCTGGTACAAAAAGATTAACCTTGAATACTGGAGGAGACATTACTATTAATGGCTTAACTATTTCCCCAGCGCTTACAAATGCAAATACAAAATTAACATTAAATAATATAGTTTTAGAGAAAGCATTAACTAATAATAAGGACGTAACTATTATAAATTCTACATTTAAGGCTATTACTAATAATCTTAATATGGATATTGTAAATTCTACACTTAATGGCGATATAACAAATGCTGGAACATTGACTATTGATGACCTTTGTAAAGTAGGAAGCGGATTTACAAAAATTTCTGGTGATGGAAAAATTTATACCACAAATACAGAAGTCATTAACAGATTAAGAGATAGTTACATTTTCATTGGTGAAAATTCATTGGTAAACACAGAAATAAATACAATAGCTACTAATTATGGACGTTTGCTAATAGAAAACTCAACAATAAGCAAATTATTTACAAATTATGGCGAAATAACCATAAAAAATTCAAATACTACTCAAAAATTCTTTAACTATGGCAATATGACTTTAATCAAATTTCAACTAAGTGCTAGTGACGCATCAACCAATTATGGTGATTTAACATTCACTGATTCAATTATAAATGCTCCAATCACTAATAATAGAAATATTACTATAGATGATGATACAATATTTCAAGAACAATTTAAGTTAACAAATAATGAAGGATCAAATCTTATCACAAATAATGATGATATAAAGTATTATTTGAATACTTATTATGATAACTATATTTTTGAAAATGTGAATATTAATCTTAACAACAAAAAAAATTATGCTACATTATATTTCATAAACTGTAACCTAACTTGTGAACATAGTCAGTTTATTAATGGTTTTCAGAATTATGGAAATGTAACTATTATAAACTCAACATGGGACGTATACACTAAAAACTATGGAAACATAACTATTGAAAACTCAACATTAAGTTATACATTATCAATGGCTTCTCCTTCCTCAACATTAACCATAAAAGATAATGTAACATTTACACCAGATTTGATAATTAATAATAATCAAGGCAATATCATAAATAACAATCCTAATATAGTTAATTACTTACAGGTTGTTGAAGGAGATTATATTATTAGAGATATTGAAATTACAACTCAAAAAACATATTCTGGAAACATAACATTAATCAATTGTACACTTTCTTCGTCTAACTATGATATAGTTCTAATTAATAATGGAAATTTAACCATCATTAATTCAACAATGTCAAATTGTAGGATGACTAATAATGGAAATTTAACTGTATCTGATTTTAATATGATTGTAAGAAGTGATATCTATAATAATGGTATTTTAACTGTTGGTGTTAATTCCACATTAAATGTAATAGATAATCATGGATTGGTTATAATAAATATTGATGAGGATAAAGCGGTTGAAGATGTATATGGTCCTAATCTTTTAATAACCAATGATAAAACTGCATATGTTGAAACAAATGATATGTCTAAACTATTCCCTTACATATATAGATTTTATCAAGATGCAATAGTCGAATTAGGAATTTCTGATAAATCTATTGAGAATTATGGTAATGTAACAATTGTAAACTCGACACTAACAGGCAGTATTTATAATGAAGGTACTTTGATTTTAATAAATACTACAGTAATTGGTATAGATAATGCAGGAATACTTGAATTAAGAAATGTTACTATGAATGTCAGGTTAATGAATAGAGATAAAAGTCTTACTGGAAAAAGTGTTACTCCAACTTTAATTATCTCTGATGATACTAAATTTGGTGAAAATTTTGTATTTTATGCTGGTACTAAAGGTACTGTAATTACAAATAATACCGACCTATTTTTTGATTATGTGGAGGATTACTATGGAAATGTAGTTTTAACTAATAAAACAATCAACACCCATAAATGGAATCATGGTACTCTTACATTAAATAATTGTACAATCAATTCAGTCATTGAAAATTATGGAAGTATTATAATTGATGATAAAACTGTGTTCGGTGAAAATGCACAAATCACCGGTCCTGGAGATGTAATAGTCAACGGAGACATATCAAAAGCACTTCCATATATTTCAACTATAAAAGGAAATCACATTATATCTGATAAAACATTAAACAAAACATACACATTCTATGGAACAATAACATTAAACAATTGTACTATTACCAGTTTGGATAATGTAAACTATGCTACATTGATTTTAAACAAGTGTACTATTGATGTAGGTGC
>CADBMS010000120.1 GCA_902795935.1 uncultured Methanobrevibacter sp. | reverse complement strand
GGTGAAGATGGCCTATCCACTTATTCTAGTAGTTCCTCACATGGTCAGCTGATTTCATTGGTTGGTGGTAAAAATGTGGCTGATACTGAAATTAAAGATAGTGGGGGAGAATTAACAGTTTCTATTGAACAAGTAATGGTTTGGAATCCAGAGGTTATTATTGCTACTGATGTAGATTTTTATAATAAGGTTTACAATGATTCAAAGTGGGCTAATGTTGATGCAGTTAAAAATCATCAAGTTTATATTTCACCTCAATCTCCATTTAAATGGTTCGATAGACCTCCAGGTGCTAATATAATTATTGGTGTTCCATGGACTGCTAAGGTTATTTATCCAGAAAAGTATTCTGATATTGACATGATAGATGCTACTAAATTATTTTATAGTGAATTTTATCATTATGATTTAAGTGATGATGAAGCTAAAAATATTTTAGTTTCTTCAGGTATTAATGAAAATGATTTATAAAATCATTTATCATATTTTATTGTTAAAAAAATGAAGATTTTAAGGATTAGATTTTATGGAGAATGATTCATCACTAAATATTGATAAATGGGCTATTTATTTATTATTAATTATATTACCCATTTTCTTGTTTTTTTTATCATTTATGTTAGGACGATATCAAGTAGCACCCATAGATGTTATAAAAACTATTTTAAGTCCAATTTTTCCATCGCTAAGTGTTAGTCCTGAAATTAATTCCATTGTTTTTACTATTCGTTTACCTAGGATTGTTGCTGCTTTACTTGTTGGTGCTTCATTGTCTATTACTGGCGCTTCTTTTCAAGGGGTGTTTAAAAATCCTTTAGTATCCCCTGATTTATTAGGTGTGTCTGCAGGGGCTGGTTTTGGAGCAGCTATTGCTATTTTATTAAATAGTGGAAATTTTATTATTCAATGTACTGCTTTTATTTTTGGTTTGATATCTGTGTCTATTACTTATTTAATATCTAAATCCTATAGATCTGGAGGGATTCTTCTTTTAGTGCTTTCAGGTACTGCTGTTTCAGCATTTTTTAATGCTTTGATTTCCGGTACTAAGTTTATGGCTGATCCTTATGATAAGTTACCTCAAATTACTTATTGGCTTATGGGTAGTTTATCTGCAGTTAACTTTGATAAATTAGCAATGATTTTACTTCCTCTTGTTATTGGAATTGTTATTATTTTAATTTTGAGGTGGCATTTGAATGTTTTATCTATGGGTGATGAAGAAGCACAATCTTTAGGTTTGGATCCTGGCAGGTTGAGGCTGTTTATTATTGTTGCTTGTACTTTAGTGACTTCTGCAGCGGTTTCTATTAGCGGTATTATTGGTTGGATTGGTTTAATTGTTCCCCATATAACTCGTATTATTGTAGGTCCAGATCATAAAATTCTTTTACCTGCTTCTTTAAGCATTGGGGGTAGTTTTTTATTGTTAATTGATAATATTTCAAGAACTTTTATTTCTGTTGAGATTCCTATTGGTATTTTAACTGCTTTAATTGGAGTTCCAATATTCCTTTATTTACTTAAAACAGGTTATTCTGAATGGAATTAATTATTATGTGTTGTGTTTATCTAATTTATTAATTAGGATGTTGTTAGGATGAATTTAGTTGAAGTTAGAGATGTTTCGTTTTCTTATGATAATGATTCTCCTATTGTCTTTGAGAATATTAGTTTTTCTATAGATAAAGGTGATGTGTTATGTGTTTTGGGACCTAATGGTACAGGTAAAACTACATTAATTAAAACTTTAAATGGCATACACAAAGTTAATTCAGGAGAGGTTTATTTAAATGGCAATAACATTAGAGAATTATCATTTAATGATATTGCTAAATTAGTAGGTTATATCCCTCAGGGCCACATTCCATCTTTTCCATATAAAGTATTCGATATTGTACTAATGGGTAGAACACCATACATAAAATACTCATCATCCCCTAAAAAAGAAGATGAAAAAATAGCACTTAATGCTCTTAAAACACTAGGTATTGAAGACTTAAAAAATAAAAGTTACACTAACTTAAGTGGGGGAGAACGTCAATTAGTATTCTTAGCTAGAGTATTAGCACAAGAACCAGATTTACTTATCTTAGACGAACCAACAAACCATTTAGACTTTGGTAATCAAATAAAATTACTAGAAATTATTAAACAATTATCAAAGTTAGGTCTTGCAGTTGTAATGTCATCACATTACCCAGATCATGCATTTTTAGCTGCTTCCAAAGTGGCAATCATGAAAGATAAAACATTCATAGATTTTGGCAAACCAATAGATGTTTTAACTGAAGAAAACCTGAAAAAAACTTATGGAATTGATGTTAAATTACTAGAATTAGAAGATAATAGAAAAATATGCATACCCCAAAAAACTAATTTAAAATTATCAACAAATGAAAATACTTTAATTAATACTTATAAAAGAAAAAAATAAAAAATAAGTTTATTTAAACTTATTTTCTACTAAAAATAATGGAGTTAAAATTATGGTATTTCAGCATCATTTATGTCTTGAGTAAATATTACATAATATCTTTGATTATTATTATTAAGTAGTGACCCAACTGAAATCTCAATTTTATTATTACTTGGTAAATAATCTTCTTTATTAAAACTAAAACTTCCAATTCCATTAATTACATTAAAATGAACTTCAATTGGTTTACTAGAACCCCTATTTAATGTAGCATATAAATCAAAACTTGCTAAATTAACAGCTAATTCAGTATTTTTATAGAAACTTATACTGTAATTTCCAGGCGTGGTTGAATCAATTTTAGTAAAGTTAACTGAAGATGCATTAATCCTAGGACACATTGTTCCAATACCATTAACATTAGCATCATTATTCCAAGTTGCAACTGAATTTGTACCATACCAGTTATAGCCTATTTTTAATTTTGAACTATCATCCCATTCACCAGGACCATATATTCCTTCAGGGTTAGCACTCATTTCACCAAGAATCATCATACTTGGACCTTTTGCATTTCTATAAATAGCATTATCCATTACAACGGGTTCAACTACATCATCTGCTAAATCATAACCTGCATTAAATCGCATTCCTTCTAATGAATTATCAGCAATCAGATTACTTGTAATTACTATTCCAGTACTTTTATTTGCATCAATAGAGACACCCAAATAGTTATTACTAATATTATTTTGACTTATAGTGATATTTACTGCAGAATTATTAAGAAATATTCCATATCCTCTTGGACCTTCAGGAACATCCATAGTATACCATCCAATATTATCAATTACAGTATTATTAAAAATTGTAGTATTAAAACTTCCAAATCCATATTTAATACCATAATTATTAGATTTAACTATGTTTTCAGTGATGGTTAAATTTTGAGAATATTCATTGTATATGCCACTTTCAAATAAACTAATAATATTCTTATTAATATCAACATTAGTGCTGTTTAAAATTTTTATTCCATTACCTGGTAAAATTGTGCTTCCATTATTATAATCAACCATTTTTGATGAATCTAATGAATTATTAATAATATTATTAGATATGTTTACATTATTAGAATTATTTATTAAAATACCACTAGAATCTCCATTTAATGAATTTGCAAATATATTCAAATTAGATATATTAACATTATCTGAATTTATTTTAAATACAAAACTGTTAATTGCCCCATTTAATTTTGTTCCAACATTGGAATAAATATTTAAAGCTTTATGTATATTTAAATTAACATTTTCATAATTTAATCCTAAAAATTCAATATTAAAACCTATAGGGCTGTTAGAAATTATTTTTTGAATATCTGCATTTGATAAGTTTTCATCAATATATTGTGTGTTAGTTGTATTTTTTATTACAATTTTACTTGTTTTACTTATTGCTTTGTTTTGAGTATCTCCTAAGAAATTAATATTTAAAGGATATTCTCCAGGTTCTGTTAAATTAATTAAGAATTTTGCAGTACCATTAGAATCAGTAACTACAGAATACTTATTTGAATTTAAAACAAAATCAACATTACCATTAACTAAAGCCCTACCAGCATAATCTTTCAAATACACCCAATATTCACTTGCAAGGTTTTTTGAGAATGTTCTATCTTGACTAGTTAAACTTGGAAGACCTTTTTCAATAGTAATTTTATTTGTTTTACTTATTGCTTTGTATTTACTTGTTGCAGGAGAAGTTATTTTTAGAGCATATGTTTTTTCATCGGTTAAATCAAT
>CADBMS010000119.1 GCA_902795935.1 uncultured Methanobrevibacter sp. | reverse complement strand
TTTAATCCTTGATTTAATTAATCTCTCTATTTTTAAAATCAAAAAATAATTTTATAATACAAAATCAATAAATGTATACAAAATATTTAAATATATAATTACTAATATAATATTGATGAATATTAATATTCATAATATTGTAAGACCTATGGGGGTGACAATTTGATTTGTCCTAAATGTCATACAGTAAATAGTGATGAAGAGAAATACTGTAAAAACTGTGGTTTTCAATTGAATTCATCACGTATTTGTCCAAATTGTAATAAAGTTAATGATTCAAATTCAAAATATTGTAAAGAATGTGGTACTGTTTTAACTCCAGTTAATACATTCAGAAAAGAAATAATTGAAGAAAATAAGCAAAAATCATTCTTCAGTCTTTATAAAGTACCTATAATTTGTGCTTTACTCATTATATTGGCTGTTGGTGCTGTAGCAGGAGTTGCATACTTCAATGGTAATTCTGGTGGAGATGATGGTTTTAGCATTATTCCAACAGATAACGGCAGTGGATTATTTGGGAATAATTTTGATGAACCAGTAGAAGCTCAAATGCAAGAGAATAAAACCAACGATAATAACAAAACACTCAATGTTACAAATGATACCAATAAAAGTAAAACACTTACTGAGAAGGTAGAAAATAAGACAAATAAAACAGCAGAAAATGCTGCTAATAAAACAAGTGTAAATAATAAAACAAATAAAACAGCTGATAAATCAGTAGATAAGACAGAAAACAAAAATAATGCAAGTAAAACACTTACTGAAAAGGTAGAAAATAATAAATCTAATTCCATCACATCAAAAGTGGAAAATAAAACCAATAATCAGAATCAAAATGCTAATACTCAAAACAATAATAAGAGTAAAAGTTCTGATAATAAGAATTCACTAAGTTCAGATGCTGACAATGATGTAGATGATAAAAACGATTCAAGCAGTTCAAGTATCATAGGCATAATCGGAAACGATAGTGATGACTCTGATAACAATGATTCAGATGATTCTAATGATTCTGATAATAATTTAGACTCTACTAACAATGATGCTGATGACAGTAATGATGACACAACTGATGATGCTACTGATGTAGATGAAAAGAATGATACTGAGGATGATAACATTTTAAGTACTAGTTCAACAGATGAAATAGAAATGACTGATGTACCTAATCTTGCTCAAGAAGTGGCTAGTCATAATTATAGGTTCTCATCTATAAGTTACAAGGGAAATGATTTCACAGAAGCTCAATGTATTTACATATTCTCTGAATATATATTAAACGTGAATAATGGTAGATCTTCATCAATTGACATTAAAGATGTCAGTAGTGCACCTAGTCCTTCTGGTGAAGATGCAAGCCAATCAATAGAAAAAGGAGATTATATAAGCATTGCAAGTAGAGTGCATTCCTGGATTGACAGTCAAGGATATGTTCCTAATTATGTTGGAATCAAAGGTGCAGGCAGTGCTGATCTATCCCCAAATAAAATGCTTGAAACATTTACTAAAGCAGTGTTAGGATATAGTATTAGTGAGGAATTGCCTCCATCAGTTGATATCTAATCAATTAAAGAGTTTATTTTTAAAAATAAAGAATTCATTTTCTTTATTTTTTCTATTTTTATTTATTTTTTCTAAATTTGTACTATTAATTTCTATTAATTTCTATTAATTTTTATAATTTTTTATAAATTTACACTATTAATTTCTATTAATTTCTAATAATTTTTATATATTTTTTATAAATTTACACTATAATTTTCAATTAATTTTTATTTAATTTTTAATCTTTTTTTAATAATAATTTTAAAATTTTAAAAAATATACTTTGAAAATAATAAGTTTTAAAAAATATGAAAATCATAATATTAATAGTATAAAAAATATCTTTTAATAACTCAATATGGGTTAAAAATTGCTTAAGAAACAATTTAAAAATATCCCTTATCTATGGTTTAATATAGCAAATAAAGAGTTATGGGGATTATTTTTAAAAAATCAATCAAATTAAGTTTTAGTATTTTCAAAAATTATTTAAAAGAATTTTATGGAATTTAAAAATAATATGATAAAAG
>CADBMS010000118.1 GCA_902795935.1 uncultured Methanobrevibacter sp. | reverse complement strand
TGAACGTGTGCAGTTCCAATAATCAACACTTTCTTTTTTGAAAATTCCTCCACAAGCACATTCTTTACCTTCTGCTGAAGGAGGTTCAACTCTTTGACAATTAGGACATATTGCAATATTATATATGACTTGTCCTTCATCGGGTTCATATTCCTTCATACCTCTTAACATATTTAAAAGTACAGATTTTCCAGCTCCACTTCGTCCAAGTATGCCTGTAACACTGCCTTCTTCAATTGTTAAGTTAATGTTTTTTAAAGCATCTATACCATTGAATGTTTTTTTAACATTTTTTAATTCTATGAAAGTCACAAGAAACACCATTCATTACATTTAATAAATAAAAATAATCTTTTTTTTTTAAAAGTTTCTAATATTTAAATTAGTTATATAAATATAAATTATTTATATTATATTCATAAACTTTTATAAGTTTTATATATAAGTTATTGTACTGTTATTTATTGTTAGATATCCTTAATATTAAAATCATCTAAACCACTTAAAGCTTTACGGGCGATAGAAATACCACTACAACCAACTGCAACCATTTTTCTAGCAGAATTAACATCAACAATAGAATTATTGCCTATAACAAAACAATCAACACTGGAACAAATTTTTTTAAGTAAATTTAAATCTGCTGAATTAACGCCAGGCATCATAGCATCAACATGAATAAAATCACAACCCAAATTATCCAATGATTTAGCAATAAATAAATCATCAACACCATCAACATTAGCTCTAAACTTCACAGAAACCTTAGAATCAACGTTTTCAATAACATCACTAACTATATTAAACAAAAAATCGGGATTATTTAATAAGGCTTGACCACAGCCAATATCAACTAATTCTCTTTGCCTACAATGTGCATTAATCTCAATAACATCAACACTAGATAAGTTACCAATATTAATTATATTTTCAGATAAAGTAGAACGTACATTAACACAAACGATACCATCCCAATTAACATTTAAAAATTCACTTTCATCTTTAATAACATTCACATAATTATCAATATTAATTTTAAATTCACGGCGCCCCCGTTTCAAAATAGATTCGCCAGCACTAATTGAGGAAGAATCAATATTATATCCTCCAAGAGTAAGCATATCAAAACCATAATGACTCATTTTTAAACAAAATTCACCATTAGTAACACCGGCCATAGGAGCAAGAACTTTTAAAGTCATGTAATCTTTTCCTAATTATGGATAATGATAAAAAAAGCATATATTAAAAAATAACTAAATTTAAAAAAATATATTTAAAATGCTTATTTTTTCTTTGTCATCAAATAAACTTGTCTTTCATGACCGGCGCGTATTTCTTCTAAGGCGATATCTGCTAAATCAGTAGCTCCTTCAGGAGTTACAGATTGACCAACACCTGCTTTAAGGTCAATATTAGTTTCAGCTTTAACTTCATCGATAACTCTTTCAATATCCTCAAGGGTCATACCATTACAAGGTGACATAAAATTATCTCCACCAATAAAGAATAAAAGCGCTCCTTCATCAATCAATTTCTTCATCAAATAATGTTGAACTTTATTAACAATAAAAGAAGTATCATAAGCAGGTTCAATATCTGTTAAAGTATCAGTAATGCCATTAATATCAATATGGGCAACTTGAACAAAACTATTTTCTTTATCTACGATGCCATCAGCACATAAAATTTCTTTACGAGTTTCAGACTGAGCGCCACCATTACTTTGCAAGGCGATAGTTGCTTTTTTCTGAGCTTCATAAGGAGTTTCAGCAGTACCAATGCCCATACTAACGGTAATAGGGAATCTATTATGTATGGATCGTTGAATACGAGCATGGTCTTCTAAACTGATATTGTTAGTAATGGCTAACATATTATCAAAACGGGTGAAAAATACTATACCCTCTTTAGCTGCAAACTGTTTTTGTAACTCAGCATATAAAGTGGATTGTAAAATTTGTAAATCTGATTCTGTCCTAGGAGTTGGAGTTACTGTCCATGGACCATAATTATCAATTTGGATTAAAGTCATCTGTATCATAAATATTCACCCATAATTGTTCTAGCTAAATTAATTTTATCATCAATTGTTATCATCTTAGTTTTTGTTATTGTAACTTTTTCTATTAATTTTTTTATTTTGTCTTTTAAATATTTGTCTTCATCATCTATAATAAAATGATTTAAGAAATCAGAATACATTGAACAAACTCCAACAGAAGTTGCAGGTATATTTTTAGCTTTCATAAATTTATCTGCAGGTCCACTAAATGGAGAATTTCCAATAATTGGTGATACTGCAGCCACATATGATTTTTTAAGCACATCAACCATTCCATCCATAATTAATATGGGGTTAATTGAAGTTATGGGATTGGATGGTCCAATGATAACCATATCTGATTCTTCAATAGATTCAATCACTCCTGGAGCAGGTTTAACAGCATTATATTTCACATCAAAAACATCTATTTCACATTTCTTAGTAATTAAGAAATCATGAAAACTAATGTCTCCTTCAGGAGTACTAATACTAATATCACTATTCTCATCACTCATTGGTTTAATTACAGATTTCAAACCTAAATTTTTGGATTGAATTTCAACAGCTTCAGTTAAAGTATGTTTCTTCAAAAGAAGAGTTTTTTGAATTTTAAGAGCCCTATCTTTGTCACCAATATTTAGAAGTTCTGGTGAACCTAACTCTCTTAAAGTATCATTAGTAATAAATGTGTCATTTTCAAGACCATACCATGTCTTGGAATTTATTAAATCACTCATAGTATATAATACTGTATCAACATCTGGGGAAACATAGACTCCTGAAAAATAATCATTCTCAACAGTATTGACAATAATATTTAACTCTTTAGGATTAATAATTTCTTTTAATCCTTGTAACAATTTTGGCGTTCCAGTACCGCCAGATAATACACTTATCATATTAAGTTCACTCATATACTTTTAATCATTATAAAATATAGAATATTAAAATTAATATTCCTATAGAAAATAGATTTTATCACTTACTATTTATATTTTTATTAAAAATATTTTCAAGCATTATACAAACAAAAAAATAATATTAAATCAGTAATTATTATTATCTAAAAGCATCAAATTCTTTGGGTCTAATTAATGAATCAATACTTGATTCCTCAGATCGAATTTCTTTAAAATTAGGATGATTCCTAACAATAACAATAGGAATGCCTTCATCTGCTTGACCCATTAATAAAGAAGCAGAAGCAGCTAATTCATCAGCAATTGCAATTTCAGTTGTTTGAAGCTCACGACCATACAAATCTTTCTCGCCTTGGCGATTCCATAATGAAACAATACCTGAACAACCAATAGCCACACCTACGGCACCTACACGAAAAGCACGACCTTGAGTATCAGAAATAATAACTCCAAGTTCACAACCAAAATGTTTTTCAAGAGATAATCTTAAAGAACTAGCACTCATATCTGGATTTTGTGGCATTGGGGTAACGTATCCATCTTCAACATTAGATTCATCAATACCTGCATTAGCACAGACAAAGCCATGTTTTGTTTCACATACAATAAAATCAGATCCAACACGAACTATCTCATTAGACTCATTTAAAATAACTTCCATTAACTTAGGGTTCTTTTTAGTTTTTTTAGCTAATTCAACAGATTTATTTGTAGGAATAATATCTTCTAATTTAATATAATTGCCTTCAATTTTAGAGATTAATGTTTCAGCAATAACAAAAACATCACCATCACATATGTCAATTGATTCTTTTTTAATAGCATTTATAACTAATTCTAATAAATCATCATCTTTTTTAACTAAAGGTATACTAGTTAAACCAATTAACTTAATATCAATCAATATATTTCCCTCATAAATAACTTAATAATTATTGTTTAAATAATTTTTAAAAAAATATTTGGCCTCTAAATGGAACTTATTTTCCATTCACCATCATCTTTCAAAAATGCAGCTGATGAAGTAACTGGATTTTCAAAATCTGCAAATTTTCCACCATCAATTATGAATTTTGCTGATTCTTCAGAATTACTTGCAATAAATTCAATTTCAGCTGGTTTAATATGTTCATAAGTAGAAATGTGAAATGCTTTTCCTTTAGGAATCTTTTCAACAATAATGCTCTCATGAGTTATAATGCCAATATATGCTTCACCAGTTTTTGTGATAACTCCTGCTATGCGAGGTGTATTATAATCATCTTTTTCATAATCCATAGTTAACAAAGAATATGCTAAAGCATCACGAATATTCATACCTAAAGATATTTTGTCTGCAATAACATCAGTATGTGATCCATTAGAAACCACTGCCATATCCTTAACAATTTTTATACAATTGTAAGTTATATATGGATTTTTGTAGATGTCTTTTTCATTTCCTTCACTTGGAACAATTTCCGATCTATTTTCATGTGTTTTAGCAATTCTATTAGGAAAAGACCTACTTGACACTCGATATGCTACAAATTTTCCATTTTCATTTGATCCTACTGCTAAAATTCTACCAAGATACATTATTTTTCAATCCACCTTTTATTTTATTATTTTAATAATAATTATTTTAGTTTAATTTCTAATTATTTTTAAGCAGGCATTTTAACAGCTTTTTCGATATCTATCCCTTTTGGTGTTGTTATAATAATTGTACCTTTTTTAGGTTGAATAATAATTTCTCCTGCGTCAATTACGGTGGTATGCACTGTTATTGAACTATTTTTGATTAAATGGGATCTATCAACGCCATTAACAGTAACATGTGTTAAACCTGCCACTGGTATTAAATAATATTCTGAAGGACCACTACTTTCACTTTGCACTGGTTTTCCAGAATCACTATCATTTATATCTGCAGATTGCATGCTAGTTGCCACTACCATAAATATTAGTAATGTAAATAAAATATCAATAAATGGCACCATATTAAAACTGGGTGTATTATTTTTTAGTTTTTTACGGAACTTATCAACATCTATTGCCATATTTTGAACCTTCTAAGTATGATATTATTGTTTTAGTTTACTTTCTATAATTTCAATATCAGTATTACATTTTTCTAACACTATATTTCCAATACTTTTTTCAAGCATACTTGGTTTAAATGCAACCCATATATTTGAGTATAATTCATTAATTTGTTTAACATTAACTATGCCTTCTGAATCTTGTAATGCTTCTATAGTACATTCAATATTGGTGTCAACACGAAGTTTCATAGTTGCATATCCCCAATTAGTCATTTTTTTAGCTAATTCAATTTTGTCCATTTCTTTTTCAACTAATCCTATTATATATGAATAGATTGGCATTAATATAATCGCAACTGTTAGTCCCATGATGGTTGTTATTAATGCTATGTAAATACCTTCAGCCATACCAGTAATGTTTCCTTGAATACCCATAACTTTAAAAGTATTCCATATGCCAATAACAGTACCTATAAGTCCTAATAATGGAGATACTTCAATAATAGTCTTAAGTGTGTTTAGATTTTTTGTCATAGTACTCATTTCTACAATGAATACTCTTTCCATAGAATCTTCTACTTCTGTTTTATTCCTGTAACCTATCTTTAATGCTTCTGTTATAATTTTGGATATTGGATTTTGGTAATGTCCAATTGATTTTAATGCTTCTAATGATCCTCCACGTTCCATTGCTTCAGTAACCGCACCTATAATTTGAGGAGGACTTACTTTTGATATTTTTCTAAAGTATAATATTTTTTCAATGGATGTTATTAATCCATATATTCCAATTATTGCAATAAGATAACTTATTGCTCCTCCTTTTTGGAACATTTCAAGAATAGTTCCAAAACCATTTGTTAAAAATTCTATTATCATCTAATAATCACCTAGTATGAAATAAAAAATTGAATTTAGAATAATCGTTATTATTTTTATTTAATCTTCTTATTAATCTTTAATGTATTGTTAAATAATAATATATTGGTTATATCATTATAAAAGCTTTTTTTGTAGTAATTAGTTAAACTATTTATAAAAATAAATATTTTATTTAAATAATATGTATATTTGATATGTTTCAAATAAAAACAAGCAATTCATAATATATTCCAGTAGAGAAATAAAATAATATACGCAATTTAATTATAAAACATATACAATAATTTATATATTTTATTTCAATAAGAATTAATCAAAGTTATTTATAAAATCATTAATGGAACAACACTATAAACTATAATTAAAATAATAACTGTTAAAATTACAATAGCTCCAAGTGGAACTTTTTTCCAGGATAAAATTGCTGCAACAATAGCTCCAATTAAACCAATATACCACATACTTTCATCAACAGTTAAAACACCAGGACATATTAACGCTGCTAAAGCAGTATAAGGAATTAAATTTAAAAATTTATCAACTTTAGGTGAAAAATTTAACTTATCAATAAATAATGCAGGAATTAACCTTGGAATAAATGTTACAATCGCACAACCAAGTATAATCATGTTAATAAAATCCATTAAACTTCACCTAAAAGTAAATATTCATCATCAACAATATACATTCCAATAATAGCTCCAATGAGAGTAGATACAATTAAAGACCAATTTCCAATAAATTGACTCAACAATATATTTAAAATAGCAGTTACCAAAACTAAAATTGTAATTTGCCTATTTTCTTTAATTGCAGGAATTAAAATAGCTACAAATAATGCATATAATGAAATATTAAAGCTATTTGCAACAATAACTGGAAGAAAATCCAAAACAACAACACCAATTGCTGCACCAAAACACCACGATAACCAAGCAGTTAGACCTAATCCAATATATGACCAAATATTATTATTTTCACTTAATGAAAACATTGCAAAGGATTCATCAACAGTTAAATGTCCTGATAAAATATTTAAACCTAAATTACTCTCTTCTACTTTATTTAAAACACAGGTTGACATTACAAAATATCTTAAATTTACAACAAAATTAGTTAAAACAATCGCTAACAATCCGGCTCCACTACCTAACATTGATGCTGCTATGATTTGTCCAGCACCAGCATAAACTAAAAAAGACATTGAAATAGTCTGAATGGGATTCATACCGGCTTGTATAGCAATGGCAGCATAACCTATTCCCATTGGAATATAACCAAATGCAATAGGTATAGCCATTTTTGATCCTTTGATGAACTTTTCTTTTTTAGACATAATAATATCGAAATCATATATTAATCAAAAATTTTATAAAACCAATATGTTCTAAGTGTGTAATTAGTAATAATATCTCTTTAATTGAACTATCCAATTTAATTAACTTTTAAATAACCATAAGGTAAACCAAATCAGATATTGTCTTAAGTGATAATAATATTTACTTTAAAATGAATATTACTTTTAATAACAAGTTTTAAACAAATAAATGAGTATTATGTTTTATTAAAAATTTATTTTATAATTTTAACAGATATTATATTAATTAACCTATTCTTATTTTTTTGCAATTACTACTAAAATGTAGTCTCCATCTTTTTTAAAACTTTCAACATTATTAAATCCTGCATTAAGTAAATATTCTTCTAATTCAGAAGCATTATAAACACTCATTCCTTCAACAGTATTTAGCCATTTTTCATCATCAGGATGATTTCCATCAGTTCCCTGAGCAATCATAAATTGTCCATTTGGTTTAATGATTCGAAAAACTTCCTTAAATGTTTCATTTAAATCTGGCCAAAAATAAATTGTCTCAAAAGCAGATATTAAATCATATGTTTCATTTTCAATTGGCATATCGCAAACATTAGATTGCATTATTTCACATCGGCCATTATTAACTGCATTTTTATTTCTTTTAATGGATTCTTGAACAGATATATCTGAATAATCAAGACCATCAACATTATTTTTTGTTATTTTAAGAAACTTTTCTATATTTACTCCACCACCACAACCAATATCTAATATTTTATCATCACTATTAATGTTAATACATTCAAAAGCAAAGTTAGAGATGTCTATATGATTTTTATTCATATTTTTAATTGTTTTAATACCTTCTTCGCCATGAGGTTTTCTGCATTGGTCTTTCTTTTTAGTCATAATTAAAATCTTCCTTTGAAATTAGATTGGGGGATGTTTTTTCTTGATAAAAGAGTTTAATAAATTTAACATTAATTATTATAAATCTTAGAGTTAATATTAAAATTTATGTTAATTTATAATATTATATTGTTGAATATGCATATATTACTATTAAATAACTTTTATTAAACATGTATTAAATCTTTATTTTAATAATTTAATAATCTATTCATTAAAAAACATTGGCACTTTCAAAAACTTTGGTGGTTTTTAGAAATTTGTGTTATATTCGTTCCAATATTTTATTTTTAGGTCGAATCGTTTTATGAATTCCTTTTTTTTGTTTTGTATATTTTTTTAATGTTTTTTGGGGAAGTTTTTTTAGGAATCAGTTTTCGATTTTGTTGGATATGGGTGCTATTTTTGATGTCTGTGATGTGGTTTGTGATCTTTTTGAATTCAGGAATGATTAAATTTGAAGCTAAATCACATATAACTTTAGGAACAT
>CADBMS010000117.1 GCA_902795935.1 uncultured Methanobrevibacter sp. | reverse complement strand
TTCTTGTAATGCCCAATGGGTTGCACATGTTAAAATGCTAACCCCACCATTTAATAAAGTTTACAGTGGTAACCCATTAGTACAACAATTATTCAAAGAAGATGGATATGATGTTACTAAACCACCATTATTTAGTCGTGAAAAATTTTCAGGTACTGAAACACGTAAACGCATGTTAAATAATGAAAATTGGGAAATTTTAGTGCCTTCTTCTGTTAAAGACGTTATTAATGAAATTAATGGCATAGAACGAATACAAAATCTAGCTAAAACTGAATAAAAAGGAGAATTTTAATGTTAATTAAACTAATTGAAAAGAATGATGAAGTAATTCAAATAACTGATTTAATAGATTATGTTAAAAAGAGTAATGCAATTGATGAATGTGGTGCTATTTATTCTTTTGAAGGCATTATGCGTGGAAAAGAAGAAGATATTGTTAACAAACTTATTTTAAGTACTCCTGATAAAAACAAAACTCAACAAGAAATGACAGAAATAGGTGAAGATGTTAAAGCTAAATTTGGAGTTAAGGAAATTGCTATTGTTCATTATATTGGAGAATTCTATAGTGGAGATCCTATGTTTTTAGTTTCTGTTGGTGGGGGTCATAGAAAAGAAACTTTGAATGCATTAACTGAAATTATTGAACGTGTTAAATTTGACTTAGATTTTAAAAAAGAAGAATTTATTGGAGATAAAACTAATGTTATTTTATCAGGAGGCTAATCTAATTAATTAATCTAACATTTAAGGTTGATTTTTTAAATGAAGTTTCTTAGAGATAGTGTTCATGGAACATTAACATTAACTGAATTTGAACTTAAACTAATAGATACACCGCCGTTACAAAGATTGCGGCGTATCAGACAATTAGGTTTTATTAATTTAATTTATCCTGGTGCTAATCATTCCCGTTTTGAACATTCTATTGGTGCATTATATTTGGCTTCAAAACTTGCAGATAGTATTGGATTAGATGAAGATAAAAAAAATCTTTTACGAGTTTGTGCTCTTTTACATGATATTGGTCATGGTCCATTTTCACATGTATCAGAACCTATATTGAATATTCCTCATGAAGAACTTACTAGTTATATTATTAAAAATTCTGAATTAACTGATGTTTTAAATGAAAAATATCGGATTAATAAAATTGATGAGATTATTCATGGACAAAATGTTTTAGGACAAGCAATTTCTGGAGAGTTAGATGTGGATCGTATGGATTATTTATTAAGAGATTCACATTACACAGGTGTTGCTTATGGTACAATAGATGTTGAAAGACTTATTTATAATATTAAATTAGAAAATAACTTAGTTTTAGATATTAAAGGAATTCAAGCAGCAGAATCTATGTTAGTTGCTCGTTATTTTATGTATCCTAGTGTTTATCAACATCATACAACACGTATTGTTAATGCAATGTTTAGGCGTTGTTTAAAGTATGCTGTTGAAGAAAAAATTGTTGATTTAGAATATTTAAGTAAACATGATGATTCTGATTTATTGTGTTTATGTCGTAATCAAAATGGAATTATTGGAGATTTTACTTCTAAGTTAGACAATAGAAAACTATTGAAAAATGTTAAATCGATTAACTTGAGTGAAATTGAAAATCCAGATAAAATATTTAGTATACCTAAAGAAAAATTGTTAAATGCTGAAATTGAAATTGCTGAAGATTATAATATTCCTCATGATTATGTTATTTTAAGTATTCCTGAATATCCTTCTTTTGATGAAGCTAGAACACAAGTTTCAACAGGAGATGCGATTGTTAAATTAAGTGAAATTTCAAGTATTGTTAATGCACTTAATGATGCTAAATTTAATTATGCTGAACTTTGTGTTTATGTTCCTCAAGAATACAAGGAAAAAATGAGTAATTTTGATTTTTATGATTATCTTGATTTACCTAAACAAAAAAATATTCATAATAAACAATTAAAATTAATATCTTAATAAATGGAGATTTATTAACTATGATTATTGTTGCTATTACTGGTGCTAGTGGTATCCAATATGCTATTAAGTTATTGAATGTCTTTAAAAACATGGAAAAAGAAGTTTGTCTTTTAGTGTCTGATTCTGCTAAATTAGTTTTAAAATCAGGTAATATTAATTTAAATAGTTTAAAAGATAAATCAACTGTTTATTATGATTTTGATGATATTACTGCATCAATTAATAGCGGTTCATATTTATTTGAAGCAATGATTATTGTTCCATGTTCAATGAAAACATTATCAGCAGTTGCTAATGGTTATTCCGATAATGCAATTACTCGTGCTGCAGATGTTTGTTTAAAAGAACGTAGAAAATTAATCATAGTTCCACGTGAAACTCCTCTTAGAACTGTGCATTTAGAAAATATGTTAAATATTAGTCGTGAAGGTGGAATTATTCTTCCAGCCATGCCTGCTTTTTATCATAATCCTGAAAGTGTTGGTGATATGATTAATTTTGTAGTTGGTAAAATTTTAGATGTTTTAGAAATTCCTCACGACTTATTTGATCGTTGGAACGATGATAAAATGATTAAATATTGAATAATTGAATATAAACAATAAATTCTTATATATTGATTAAATATTGAATTAAAAATATTATTATATAATAAAGGTAGTTTATTTATGTTAAAGGATTCTGATTTTATAAGTAGTTCAAAGGTTCCAGGCCCTACAAAAGAAGAAATTCGGTGTTTAGTAATGTGTAAATCCAATGTTAAATCAACGGATACTGTTTTAGAGATTGGTTGTGGAACTGGTGGTTTAACATTAGAATTTGCACGTAGATGTGAAAAAGTATATTCTATTGATAAAAATCATGATGCTATTTCTTTAACATCCCAAAATTTAAAAAAACATTTCTTAGATGATAAAGTGGACTTAATTGAAGGTGATGCATTATCTATTATTAATCAAATTGATAGTTTTGATATTCTTATGATTGGAGGTAGTGGTGGAGATTTATCTGAAATTTTAGAAAAATTTAGTGAAAAAATTTCTAATAAAAAGAAAATTATTATAACCGCTATTTTAATTGAAACAAAAACTGAAGCTATTAATACTTTAAAAAAATTAGGTTTTGAAATCGAAGTTGTTGAAGTCAATATTGCTAGGGGACATATACTAAATAGAGGAACAATGATGTTTGCAGAGAATCCTATTGCAATTATTTATACTGTTTAAATTTGAAATTTAAAAATATTAATGGAGGATTATTAATTTATGGATGGTAAAACATTAACTTTAGATGAATATCGGGAAATGGTTGAAAAAGTTATTGATTATAAAAATAATAATAATGAAATGCCAACTAAAATCGTAATTTCTGATATTGAGATTAATAAAGAAGAATATATTGATATGATTGAAAGGGTTAATAAGTTTATTTTAGAAATTGGACGTAGTCCAAAATCAATTAAGATTAAAAAATATAATGATGAAATAAATCTCAATAATTTAAATTATTAGGTTTATTATTTTATATTTTGTTAAAATTAAATTTAATCCTGATTTTTATATACATCTTCTGGTTTATTTAAGTTTTTATAAGTATTTAATGAATAATCTAGAATATTTGTTTTAATAAAAGTGACATTTAGCTTTAAAATTAAAGATTTAACATCATGTATTCCATTTGCTAATAAATCTTCGATTAAATCTTTTGATTTTTTACAATATATTGCATGTAATGGTTCAATATTACCATTATCCCAGCACGGAATCACTGCATCACATACATTATTTTCTTTTTTATTAAAAATATTTATAATAAAGTCAGTATTAACAAACGGAGAATCACAAGGCAAAATTAAAGAGTAATCGTTTTCAATATTATCTAAACCTACCTTAATTCCCATTAAAGGCCCTTGATTTTGAATATCATCCACAACTAATTTAAAAGGTGAAGACGAATGATCCAAATATTCTTTTAAAATATTAGAATATAACTCCAATTGTTCTTGATTTCTCAATACTAAAACTAAATCATCAACATAATCAAGTACATTTTTTAAAACAGTTATAATCATTGGCTCATTATTAAAAATCATAGCCCCCTTATCTTGACCCATACGTCTGCTTCTTCCGCCACATAAAATAATACATGATTTTTGATGTTTTTTAGGAATAATTAATCACCTTTTTGAAAAAAAAATAGAAACTAAATAAAAAATTAATAATATAAGATTATTTACCTGAAGGATAATTTGGACTTTCATTAGTTATTAATAAATCATGCGGATGACTTTCTTTAATTCCACTTGAAGTAATTCTAACTAGTTTAGCTTTCTTTTGCATCTCAGTAATAGTTTCAGCTCCGCAATAACCCATAGCTGATTTTAATCCACCCATCATTTGGAAAATTGTTTCATTCACTTTTCCTTTATAAGGTGTTGCACCTTCAACTCCTTCTGGAACTAATTTTGTATGATTCATATTAGATTTATTTTGGAAATATCTGTCTGTTCCAGCACCAACTCCTCCAGTCATGGCTCCTAATGAACCCATACCCCTATATTGTTTATATTTACGACCATTCATTACAACAACATCACCTGGAGATTCATAAGTACCTGCAAGTAAATTACCCATCATTACAGCATCAGCACCAACAGCAATCGCTTTTGCAATATCTCCAGAGTATCTTAATCCACCATCTGCAATAACAGGCACATCACTATCTTTAGCAACACTAGCAACATTAGCAACAGCAGTTAATTGAGGAACACCAATACCTGCAATAATACGAGTAGTACAAATAGAACCTGGGCCAATACCTACTTTTAAACCATCAGCACCATGAGAAATTAAATCTTCTGCAGCTTCAGCAGTAGCAATATTACCAACTAATAAATCAGCACTAATATTATCTTTTATAACTTCAATGTTACGAACAATATCCATATTATGTCCATGAGCACTATCAATAGCAATGATTTCAGCACCAGCATCATCTAAAGCCATTGCACGATCTAAATCAAATGGTCCTGTGGCAGCAGCAACCATAAATTTTCCATCTTTACCTATAGAAGCATCAGGATAATTTTTGTATTCTAAAATATCTTTAATTGTTAAAATGCCCACAATTTTATCATCCCTAACTACAGGTAATCTTTCAATTTTATTTTCATAAGCAATGTCCAATGCCTCAGCAGGAGTTATGGATTCTGGCACAGTTACTACATCTGAAGTCATTACTTCTTCAACTTTTTTATCAGAACCAACACGCAATATTGGCATAATATCTCGTCTACTAATAATTCCTACAATTTTTTCATTTTCTACTACTGGCAGCCCACTTATATTTTCTTCTTCCATCAAATTATGTGTTTCCAATACCGAAAAATCAGGACTTATAGTTATAACATCACTTATTGCCAACTCTCCAGCCATTTTAACTTTTTTGACTTCTCCAACTTGTTGATTAATAGTCATATTCCTATGAATTATTCCTAAACAACCAACTTGGGCTAAAGCTATAGCCATTTGAGACTCTGTAACAGTATCCATTGGTGCACTTATTATGGGATTTTTAATTTCATAATTTTTAGAAACTTTACTTTTAGTAATAATATCTTTTGGTTCGACTTCAGAAGGTCCTGGAACTAAAAGAAAATCATCATAAGTATAACCAGTTTCTGCATCTCTTAATTTTTTAGAATACATTAACACACCTAATCCATTATAATATGATTATAGAATTAAAAAAAAAAAAATAATTCTTTGAAAAATAAATGATTAAATAAAATTGAAATATTTGAGTTAATCAAAACTTAGAAGTAAATCTTTTAGTTCTTTAACAGCCTCACTAACAATATGTCCTTCGTTACGATCTCCACCTGTGCAAGCAGCACCTCTAACACCTACAACATCACAACCAATATCATGCAATTCTTTTAGTTGATTTTTTTTAATTGAACCGGCTAATGCAGATTTTAAACCATAATCATTAGTTTTTTTAACAAATTTTGTTAAATCATTAATATCTAAAAAATCAAATAATGTTTTACCATCTTTAACTGCAGTATCTAACATTGCTAAATCTGCTCCAGAATCTCTTGCAATTTTAGGTATTTCAAATGGATTAACAGCACCCACACGATGAGCATCAGCGTATCCTGCAGCTACAACAATAGCTTTTGGATTTTTATTTTTAACTGCTTTTACAACATTTTCCATTACTTCAAGTGCCTCATCATAATTTTTAGTTCCATATAATCCTACTTTAATATAATCAGCACCTGCAGTTAATGCACCATATGCTGCTAATGAAACTGTTCCAGGTTTGTAAGGAACATCCCCTAATGTTGCACTCACTAACATATCTTTAGGCGTGGTTTCTCTAATATTTTCAATTACCCATGGAAAATTTGCTCCTAAAGAACCTTCTTTTGGATTCTTAACATCAACAATGTCCGCACCACCATTAATTGCTTCTTGTGCTTCATCTATATTTATAGGACTTATTAATAAAAGCAAAAAATTTACCTCCTAAATGAATATTCATATTCTAATAATAATTTTGAATCTTAATTCTCTGAAATAAATTTAATAAAAAGAAATCAGCATGATAATCTTATTTTAACAAAACATATTTCATATTAAAATGTATCTAAAATGTTAATTATAAATAATAATTAAAAAATCATAATTAGTATTTTAGTTAACATTTAAACATTAAATAATATTTTTAAATCAGACTATAAAAACTTTTACAATAAGTTCCATTTCTAAGAATTATTAAAATATATTATTTATGAAATATTATTTTTTAAATGGATTGCCTTTAGATTTAATATTGTCTTTAATTTTTTTATGGGATTCTATAGGATTCCATAATTTATTAACATTAATAC
Organism: uncultured Methanobrevibacter sp.; assembly: GCA_902795935.1. Taxonomy (GTDB): domain Archaea; phylum Methanobacteriota; class Methanobacteria; order Methanobacteriales; family Methanobacteriaceae; genus CADBMS01. The sequence continues at coordinate 11,691 of CADBMS010000117.1, read as the reverse complement.
GTATATTTTCTATAATTTCTGGAGTAGGTGTGCTTACTGGACACTTTAAAACACATAATCCACAAAGAGTACACATATATAAACCAGAATCTTTACTTGTTTTTCCATTTTCTAAAAAATTAGATAATGCCACTCCTCTTCCACCAAGATAACCTTTATATCCAAAATCATTACCTACAGCATTATAAACAGGACATGAAATTAAACAATTTCCACAACCAATACATAATAAACATTCATTTAGAGCTTCACTTCTACCATTATCTAAAAAAATTAAAATTACTCTTTTTGCCCCATACATTCCTTTTAACAGTTTTTTTTCAATATCCGCAGTTTTAGATGGGCCTGAAATTACATTAATATATGATGTTACATTAGTTCCTGTAGCATACATTGTTTCTAACTTAACTACAGCCATAGCTTCCTCAATAGTATTCACTAACTTATCAATACCTGCAACTATAATATGAGTGTCTTTTAAAGATAATAAACTAATATTACCCTCATTATGAACCATTATTAATGAACCATCTTCTGCTGCAATAACATTCACACCAGTTATACCCACATTTGATTTTTCAATGCTTTCTACTACATTATTTCGAATATATTGCATAAGAGCATAAGGATTAGAGTCAATTTCTTCATTAAATGAATCTAATATTATTTTTTGTACTTTTTCAATATTAAAATGAGAAATTGGACCTGTTGGATGTGATGGTTTATTATTTAATGGATTTAATTGTAATATTCTATCTCCCAAATCAGTTTCTATTATTTGGATATTTTTACTATTTAAAAATGAATTTAAGTTTATTTCACGAAGAGTATTTGATTTAGCTTTTACAACTAATTTTTCATCTTTTATTATATTATAAATTAATTCACATGCATCATTACTGTTTTTAGCATATAAACATTCAATTCCATTATTATTTAAATTTTTTTTGGCTAAAGCCATCAATGAATCCATATTTTCAATGGAATTTTGACGTATTTTTTTTACAATATTTCGTTGTTTTTTTATTTTAGAATTAGATTGATTTTTTATTCTTCTTTGATTCATTTTATCAAAGGAAAATCTCATTGTTTCTAGTTCTTCTTTATCAATTAATTATTCATCAGAATATTTTAATTGGGTTATTATAAATTCTGTTAAATCTAAAATATGAAAATCATCATCTTCAGGTATAGAATCTTTTAAATTCAACTTACAAAAAGGACATGATGTTAGTAACATGTTTGATTCTGTTGATTTTGCTTCTTTTATTCTACGGTTGGCTATATTTTTTGATAATTCTGGAAATGCAGATTTAACTCCACCGCCAGAACCACAACAATTTGAGTTTTCACGAATATGTTTCATTTCTACAAGTTTTGCACACTCACAAATAATATTTCTTGCAGAATCGTATTCATCCATATGCCGTCCTAAATGACATGGATCATGATAAGTCACTTTCAAATTAGAATTATGAAGTTTTATTTTATTTTCTTTTATTAATCCTTCAAATAATTGTGATGTGTGAATTACATCTAGATTTACACCAAACATTTCGGAATAGTCTTTTTTTAAGGTTTTATAACAACCTGCACATGAAACTAGTATAGTTTCATTTTCTAAATATTCTATATTATTCTGCATTTGTTCTTTAGCATCATCATAAAACCCTGTTCTTAATAAAACAGAACCACAACATCGTTCATGGTTATGTGTTTTGTATTTTACATCTGCTTCTTGTAATATGGTTTCTACTGCATCAGAAATAGAAGTTAATTTTTCTTTTGCTATACAACCTTTGAAATACAGCATAATTATCCCATAATTAGTTATTTTTTCATTACTTTTTTAAATAGTTCTTCTAATTGTATTCCAATGTACTCTGAACTATATTTTTGTGATTGTTCCCAACCCTCTGTTTGTAGTTTTTTATAAGTTTCAGAATTATTTAATAAATATATTATTTTGTCTGCTAAATCTTCACTATTTTCAGGTTCAAAGAATAAACCTCCTTTTTGATTTGATGCTTCCATCACAGGAGGAATTTTTGCTGCTACAAATGGTACTTTGCAACTCATTGCTTCAATTACCACTATTCCAAAACCTTCTACAATACTAGGTAAACAAAATATTTGTGATGAATTTATAACTTTTAAAACATCATCATGCTTTTCTACAAATCCTAAAAATTCTACATAGTCTTCTAAATCTAAGTTTTTAGTTAAAGACTTAAGTTTTTTTTCTAATGGGCCAGAACCCACAATTTTACACTTAACATTATGATTATTTTCCTTTAATATTTTTATTGCACGTATTAAATCGTCTACTTTTTTATATTCTACTAATCGTGCTACACAAGATATTGTTGTTTCTGGATATTTTTCTGAGGTTACTTGTTTGAAGTCTACAATATTTGGAACTGTATGTATTTTATCTTCTGAAAAATATTTTTTTAAATTATTTTTTGTATAATCTGAAACAGGTATAATCATGTCCCAGTTTCGAGATAAAACATATCTCTCCAATAATTCTCCAAATAAACCCGTAATTCCCATATTTTTAACCCAACTTCCAATCCACACATCATGATATCTGGCTATGACGGGTTTTTTAATTTTTTTTGCTATTTTCCATGCTACAGGGTAAGTTATAAAATTATATCCAATAATTATGTCTGGATTAAAAGTTTTTCCAATATTAATTGCACTTTTCATGAAGGATAAACGATTTAAGAAGGATCCCCCTTGAACATAAGATCTTTCATTTCCACAACAAAACACATTAATATCATTTATTTTATAGTTATCAGGCATATTTTCTTCTTTAGATGTTAGTACAATTATTTCATGATTATTTGAAAGCGCATTTGATTCATTAAATGCACATGCTTCAACACCACCTTTTATTTCAAAATCTAATGAATATGGGAAATATTCTGTTATTATGCAAATTTTCATAGTAATCTAATTAAATTTATAAAAAATATTAATTTAAACAAAGCTAAATAAAAAAATATTAATCATCATCTTGTTCATTATATTCATCTTTTAAAGCTATTTTTCGAACTAAATCTGTTAATTCATTTTCTAAATTATCTAACATTATATACATTTTGTAAATTAAAATGTAACATCCAAGAACTCCTAAAATGAATATAAAATCTAAACCTCTGCGAATTCCAAATATATTGGCAATATTTGTTGTTATATCTGGAAATATACATAATAATAAAACTATTAATACTGCAAGTAAGCTAAGTAAAAAAGATAATAATGAACTTCGCCCTTCCTTTTGGCGAATTAATATTGCAATTAATGCAATTAGCGATATTGGAATAAATATAATTTGATATATTAACATAGTATCATCCTTATTTATTTATCTTAAATGAATCAATTATCATACGAAACAATATTTTTAATCCTACTGTAGTATTAGTTCCTTTATTCATAGTTTCATCAGTATAAATTGTAGTTATTGGTATTTCTGCAAATTTTAAGTTATTTGCTTTAATTTCACGTATTATCTCTGAAGATATATCATATCCTCTATAATTTAGTTTAAGTTTTTTAGCAGCATCCACAGTAAATGCTCTTAATCCTGATTGTGAATCATGAACATACAATCCATGAAATATAAAGGTTAAAATATTCATTAAATAGTTTCCAAAATTTCTTGTTATAGGCATGTCTGAAAATATTCTTGATCCTATTACAACATCTGCTGTTTTATCTTTCAATGGTTTAAGAACATTAATAATATCTTGTGGATTGTGTTGTCCGTCAGCATCAAAAGTTACTATATAACTAGCATCATGATTTATTGATGCTTGTATACCTGTTTTTATAGCTGCACCTAATCCTCTGTTAATTATATGTTTATGAATAAATAGGTTATTATGATATTTTTTTTGTATAGTTCTAGCTATTTGAAAAGTATTATCTTTAGATCCATCATCTACTAAAACAACATAATATTTACTATCTAATAAATCAACTATAACTGATTCTAATGTTTTTTCTTCATTATATGCAGGAACCATTATAAATATTTTCTCAGATGTTTTATTCGTCATATTATCCGTATATTAATATTATTTGTTTAATTTTATTGCTAAGTTAGTTACTCTTCTTCCCAAAGCTTTAGCAGTATCTAATCCAAATTCATCAATTTCACAATCATGCAAGTCCGTACCATATCCTGTTCCACCGTAATGTGCTGATGGTGCTCCATCTCCAACTACAATTGCATCTTGTATAAATAAAAATTCGTGTATGGATGATATTGTTGTTTCTTGACCACCATTTCTAGATGCTCCAACTGCAATTGCTCCTGCTACTGTTTCAGATAATGCAAATCTGGATCTTAATGGTCTGGATCTATCTACAAAGATTTTTAATTGAGCAGACATTGTTCCAAAATAAACTGGGCTTCCGATAATTAATCCATCTGCATTTTCAACTTTTTCAAGTATTTCCATCATATCATCATCAATAATACATTTACCTGTTTTTTTACAGTTATTACATGCAATACAAGGACTTATTTTTACATTATGTAAACTTATTAATTCAGCTTCAGCTCCTAATTCTTCTGCAGCATCTAAAGCTTTACTGATTAAATGAATTGTGTTGCCTTTAGGTCTTGGACTTCCAGATATTCCTAAAATTTTTACCATTAATTATTCTCCAAATTATATTAGTTATTGTGATTATAGTGGGCCTACATCAGGTTTTCCTTCACGTACACCAGTACCTGCTTCTTTTTGTAATTGTTCTGGTTTAAATAACATTTTTATTAAATTTTGTGCATGTTCTCTTGCTCTTGTTTCAGCTAATATTTTTAATTCTTTTGGGTTTTCTTCTTCATCTTCATGAACAAAAACTTCTAAGATATGTTTGTTTGTCATTAATTGAGCTCTTATTAATCCTGTTGAAGCTTCATGTGCACACATTTTATCCTTTTCTTGAGGTCCTGGCATTCCTAGTGCCATTACTATTTCACAATTTTGTTCTTCTATTAATTTTTTAGATGCTACAGGCAAATCTTTTACTCCTGGCACAGTACTACGTATTATTTTAATTCCAGATGCATTTTTTTTTAATTCATCTATTGCTGCAGCACCCATATTAAAACGGTCAAATGTTGTATCACATATTCCAACACATATCATTATTTTTCCCCTATAATATTGTTTTTATAAAATATATTAATAGATTATTATTTATTAATATAAATCTAATATTTTAATATTTTTTCTTGTGGTCAAGAAATTGATAATGGATAATTTTCATCAATAATTAATATTATCTTTTTTATCCAATATTTCCATTAAATTAGATTCTAGGTAAAAGTGTTTTTTTATGCTTAAATATATTAATAAAAAATATATAGATAAGAAATATGAATGTTAAAAATAAAATAATACTTGCTATGGATATAATGGATTTAAAAGAATCCATAAATGTTACAGAGGAAGTATCTAATTATATAAATACTATTAAAATAGGATATCCTTTAACATTAACTGCAGGTTTAGATTGCATCAACATATTCAAAGAAAACTTTGATTTACAAGTAATTAGTGATTTTAAAGTTGCAGATATACCTGCTACTAATGAAAAAATATGTCAAGCCACATTTAATGCAAATTCTGATGCAATAATTGTGCATGGTTTCACTGGTGAAGATTCTGTTAAAGCTTGTCTTGATACTGCTAATAATCATGGAAAAGAATTGTTTTTATTAACAGAAATGTCCCATCCTGGAGCAAAAATGTTTATACAAGAACATGCTAATGATATTTCTAAAATGGGTGTGAAATTAGGCATAAATAATTATGTAGCACCTTCAAATAGGCCTGAAAGATTAAATGAGATACGTGATATTATTGGAAATGATTCTTTCATGATTTCACCGGGCGTTGGAACTCAAGGGGGAAATCCAAGTGAAACATTGAAATATTCTGATGCATTAATTATTGGCAGATCCATATATCAATCTTCATGCCCTGAAAATTCAATAAAAAGTATAATAGAGAATATTAAATAAAAAAATATTAATTTTATTTCTTGTTAATTAAGTTATTAATTTTTTTAGAAGATATGTCTGCAAGTTCATAAAATATTTCAAATCCTATGAAATATATTAATGCCATTGAGCTTAAACCTGCAAATATTCCAATATTAATATTATATAATTGATTTAATAAAGTTAAAATTGATAAAAACAAAATAATTAACTTCATTGCAAATCTATGATCAAAAAAAAATTTTAAAAAAGAATTAGTAGCTAAATTAGGATTATCGTTACCCCATTCATCAATAAAAGCTCCTGTTGCACATAATAATAATGGAATTATGGTTAATGTTGCAGATAATTTAAATCCATAAAGTAAAATAAATATTAGAAATACAAGTAAAGTGATTGTGTGATGAATGCCATCTATTTTTTTTGAAAAAAAAGTTGCAATGATTATTGCTGAAAAAATATAAACTGCATCAGTATTATTTGTTACTAATAATCCTGTGACAATTGCACAAAGAATGCCCATAATACAAGCTGCAGTAGTTTTATTATAGTCATCATATAAATTATCAGATAATTTCATAAAGTATCCTGATAATGCAAATAAAATTAAATTTACAAGCCAAAACATGGTAATGCCTAAATAATATTAATCAATTAAATCGTATGCTCCAGCAACCATTAACGGAAACAAAACAGTTGCATCACCAATAACAGTGACTAAATTAGATTCTGCTTTTGCTTTAGCCCAAGATTTTGCTTCTTCTAAAGGAGCTCCACTTAAACTCCCTGTTTCACTGCGATCCATTGTTATTTGAATTCCTGCATCTACACCATCTTTTAATAAACTAGAAGCTAAAGTATAATGTTTAGGTAAACCTCCACCTAACATTACTGCCCCAATTTTTTCTTTTTCAAAAACAATATCTGATAAATGATTCATATCTGCTACAACATCTAATGCTAAATTATCTGTTTGATTAAACATCCATAATTGTAAACCTAACATACTATCAATAATTCCTGGAGCATAAATTGCGACATTATTATCGGCTGCAGCTTTAATAAAAGAATTTTCATCAGTTATACTCAACCCGATTTTATATAAAAATTCTTGTATAGAATATGTTTCTTTTTCTTTTGAAAATTCTGTTATTAATTTTGTAATTTCCTTTTCAAAAATTTCAAAATCTTTTGAATCTGCATAAACATCAGATATTCTACCTAACCCAAATTCATGAAGTTTAACATCATCAACGCCGTAATCTCTGTAATGTGATCCTCCAAAAGATTCTAGTAAGTCATGAGTGAGATTGGCACCACTACAAATTAATACACGGATATGTCCTTCTTTTATTAGATTTGTAACTATGTTTCTCATTCCTCCAGGAATCATTGGTCCTGCTAAACTAAGAAAAATATTCATATCAGAATCGTTTAACATTTTGGAAAATAATGTTGTGGCCCTATATAGTCTTCCAGCACCTAAAACATTTGTATTTCCCATTTCTTGTATTAATTCAGAAACTTTCATATCTTTTTTGAGTTTCATGTGTGTAATTTTATGACAATCATCTTTATTCAAAATAAACACTCCAAATAGAGAATATCTAAAAAATATAACTAATTAATTAAAAAAATAAAATAGTTTATAAAAAGAAGAAAAATAGAGGATTATTAATACCCTGCAATAATGTCCAGTAAATCAGTTTTAGTTACAATTCCACAAGGCAACCCCGTGCTTTCCAAAACTATTAGTCTTCCAATTTTCTTTTCATTTATAATATCTATTGCATCTGAAAGCATAACATCTTCATCAACAGTTATTACTTTTTCAGACATGAAATTACTTATAGCATCATTTTCACGGTTAGAAGCAAATGCATAAATAATATCTGTTAATGTAACTATTCCAATTACCCTATTTCTTTCAATTATAGGTGCACCTTCAATTTTGTTTTCATATAAGAATTTTGCTGCATCTCTTACAGTGCATTCTTTATTTAAATTTAATAAATCTTGAGATGCTATATCCATTACTGTTAATTTAGGTACACTTTTAATGGTACTAATATCTATTAATAATACATTACCCATATCATCTCTTCCAACAATATTACCTGTTACGGTTAATTTATTTACAGGTGTAGGGCCTATACTTATTTTATCTCCCAAATCTAATTCTTTAATACTGCCTAAAATTGTTATTTTTGCTTCACATTCTGCAGGATGAGGAATACTTGTAAATTCTATTTTTGCAACAGATATTCCTTTTAATTCTTTTCCGTCTTTAAATAATGAAACCTGTTTTTCTACTCCAGAAGATGAAATATTTAATGTTTGATATGCTTCTATTGTAGGTTTATAACCTCCCCTTGGACCTGGAACCCCTTTTACTAAACCCAAACTACGAAGAGATTGCATTTGATTTCGAATTGTTCCAGGGTTACGATTCATTAGCTCAGCTATTTCTTCACCTTTTACTGAAGTACTGTGTCCTTCACGATATAAATTTATTAAACTTTGCAATATCTCTTTTTGAACCGATGTGAGCATTTTTACACCTTCTCTTAACAGATTAAAATATTAATTAATAATATAATTTTTTAGTATCTATTAATTATTATATATATCTTACTTTATTACTATATCAATTAGCAATAAAAATTAAAAATAATTAAGAGTTAAAATAAACAAAATATCAAATAATTTCACATAAAACAAAAAAATAATAAAAAATGTTAAAAAAAATTAATAAATAATATCTTTTTAAAAAAATATTAAACATTTTAAAACTGAATTTAAATAAAAGATGAATATTATTAAATTCACATGGATAAAATTTTTACCCCAATAATTTCTTATCCTTAACATTCATTTTACTAACCACACTTCTACCAGCATTCTCCTCTAATTCACAACGAGCATTACCAGCAATATTACCACCACAAATAGCCACATTTTTACTCTCATCAACCATCAGGATTTTCAGTCTTACTAATCTCAGTAATAGAAGCCTCAGCCAACATATTCAATACCAATTCAATATTAGTCATATTATCTCTAAGACCTTCTTTTTTAAGATTCTTATACTACTTATACTCTTAATGTAATCTGTTATATAGTTGTTTTCTTTGAATAATCCGCCATTGTATTAGTTAATGTTTCTATTAGGGTTTCCTTTATCTATAAATCTGAATAATTCATTTACCTAACCATATCGTAAAATCAAATAAGTTATTTTTTTCAATTGGAGTTAGACCTGTTAATGATTTGAATTGGAATAAGATGTATTTTTCTCGATAGCTTGGATTGAACAATCTGAATTCATTGTAGTTGGATACAAATGCCAATTTTGTTTCTTCTCTTATACTTGCATAATTGGTTACTTGTTCGATTGCTGATTGTTTATGATTATATATTTTGTTAAAATCTTTGGTCTTTCTTCCTTTTAATTCTACCACCATATATTCTTGTTCATCTTTTTTGAATGTGAATTCTACAGGTCGACCTTCATCACCAATGTTTTCTTCGTAATTAATATCTTAAAGTTCATAACCCCAAATTTTTTCTAAAAATATTTTAAAAACAGCAACATAATTCTTTTTTTCATCTTCTAACACATTATTGTTTATTTATTAATCCAATCACATACTGGAGTTTCATCTGGCGAATTAACATTTAGAACATTATCATATAGCCCTATAAATTCTTCCATTTTTCTTTTCATTAAACAACTTATTTTCAAACAAATAATCAACTTCTGAAAAAAAAAGATTATTATATTTTATTTTAAATTATTATAATAATTATGATTTACTATTATTTTTTGAGTTTATAAAAAAATGATGAATTTTCATGCATCTAAGAGTGCATTAAAGATTATTAAATATCATTTATTGAAAAAAAACATTTTTTTCTAAAAGTTTAGAGTTCATTATAAAATATTATATATGAAAATTAATTTCTTTAACAAGAACCCCAATATAAAGAAACCATAAATTTATTATTATTCAGCATTCTATATTAGTTATGGAAAAAATTATACTTGGTCTCCCAAAAGGGAGCTTAAACAATGTAAATAGAGGTAACACTTATCAATTATTTATTGAAGCGGGTTATGAAGTTACTGGATATAAACCTGGTGATGAAGCTAATGAAATTATTATAAATAATGATGAGGAAATAAAAGCTTTTTTAACTAGACCACAAAGCGCTCCTGTGGAATTAAATAGAGAAATTTTAGATATTGCAATTATTGGAGAAGATTGGGTTAAAGAAGAATCTGTGAATTTAGATGAACAATTAATACAAAAAATTGGTGATTTAAATTATGGTCAAACTAGGTTAATTGTTGCAGTTCCTAAAGAAGATCCATATGAGTCTTTAACAGAGTTTTTTGAATCTAATAAAGAGCGAGATTTACCAATTTTGTGTTTCACAGAATATCCTAATTTAACTAAACAATTTTTCATGGAAAATGATGGGTATAAAAAGATATATGGTGATGCACAACCATTAGTGCAAGTTAGAGGACTACAAACTGGTGAAAATAGAGATGTTCAAATTATTAATTCTGATGGTGCAACAGAGGTATATATTGCTAAAGGTGCTGATTTGATAGTGGATAATACTCAAACAGGCAATAGTCTTAAAAAAGCAGGACTTAAAATTATAGATACTATTTTAGAATCTAGTGCAGGTTTATATGCAGGACCTCACTGTGTTGGTCAAAAATTAGAAAAAGCTCAAATTATATTTGATCAATTGTATGGTGCAATAGAAGCTAGAGAATATTTTGATGTTAAATTTAATATTGCTAATTTAAGAATAGATGATGCAACTGAGTTTTTATTAAATAATGGTTATTGTTCAGATGAACCTACTGTAACTAAAGGAAAAAAATTTTCTCAAGTAAATGTATTAATTCATAAAACTAAATTCCCTGAAATGTTAAAAGAGATTAAAAGTTTAGGAGCTTCTTCAATTATTAGATCTAATGTTAAACAATATGTTAAATAAATTTTAATAACTTTTTATTTTTTGAATTATATTATAATAATAGACTTAAAACAATTGAGAATTCATTTGTAGATATTACAACACCACACCCCTTCCTTGAAGACAGATTAATGAATTACATGGAAATCTACGAATACAAAAACGCACTAAAAACCATAGATGAACATGAATCTGATTATTACTTGTTAGATGGATCACTTATGGGCAGCCTAATACGGCCAGTACCATTAGACAAAGAACTCTCCGCAAGTAGAAAAAGAGAGTTAATTGATACATACAAGGAACCATTAACCGATGATATACGTAAATGTGAAGTTAACATATCCTCACTAAAATTCATTGATGAACTGAGTAGGGATGATTCTGATACTGAATTAATGTTCTTAGAAGCAGTAGAAACATTACTCGTACTAAAAGAAATATTAACCCATAAAAATAAAGTCATAGGAATCTCAAAAACATCAACAAATAAAGACTACTTTAGCCAAAAAATACCAGACATGCTAGTATTCGACATGCAACAAGAAAACCCAGGATACTCCAAACCATACTCACCACGAGTATCAGAAAAACAATTCAAACATGAGTATCTAATTGAGAATGATTATTTCAGGAATCAGAAATTCTCAATATTCTATGTT
>CADBMS010000116.1 GCA_902795935.1 uncultured Methanobrevibacter sp. | reverse complement strand
TGAACCTATAGATCAAGTAAAATTTAATTTATTTTTAAATGAATCTCTTGAAGATTTAATTGTATTGGTTCATAATGAACGTTTAAAAGATACTGATTATAAAAAAGTAAAATCTTTTGAAAGAAAATTGAGAAAAGATTTAAATGTTAAAAATAATATTATTAAAAAGCTTAAAGAAGATAATGCCAATTTAAAATCTGAAAATAAGTTATTTAAGTCGAATAATGCTAAGCTTAAGTCGAATAATGCTAAGCTTAGATCTAATAATGCTAAAATGAAAAATGAGATAAAAACTATCAAATCAACAAATGGTTGGTTAAAATATAAATTGAATAATATTTATAAAAGATTATTTAATAAAATTTAAAAAATAATTAATATTGGATTATTTAATGTATTAATTAATATTTGGTGAAAAAATGGGTGATGTGGGTATTATAGGTGCTGGAAGTTTGGGTACTGCAATAGCTCAAACAATAGCTCAAAATGTGGATAATGTAATTTTACATTTAAGAAGAGAAAATTTAGCTAAAATAATTAATTCAAGTGGATATAATATGGAATATTATCCAAATACAAAATTAAATGATAATATAATGGCTACTACTGATTTAAATGATTTGAGAAAATGTAAAATAATATTTTTATCAATTCCATCATCTGCTTTTAGAGGAATTCTTGAAAACTTAAAAGATATAATCTCAGAAGATACAATACTTGTCTCTACTGCTAAAGGAATTGAATATCCAAGTCTTAAAACTATGGGTGTTTTAATAGAAGAATACTTCAATGACGACTATGTTGCATTATCAGGCCCTAATTTTGCATCTGAAATCGTATTAAATCTTGCAACAGTATCAAATATTGCATCAAATAACAAAGAGAATGCCCTAAAAGTTAAAAAAATATTAACCACACCACAATTTAAAGTAAAAATATTAGATGATGTTAAAGGCCTTGAAATTTGCGGTGTAATAAAAAATATTAATGCAATTGCTAATGGAATATGTGAAGGAATGAATATTAATGAAAATGCTCGATATGGAGTACTAACAAAGGGTTTTGAAGAAACTGGAAAAATAATTAATGCAATTGGTGGAAACACTGCAACTATTGGGGAATATTGTGGTTTTGGAGATTTAGTTCTAACATCAACTTCAAATGAAAGTAGAAATCATACATTGGGTATGTTATATGGTCAAAGAATTATTGTAGATGAAAAAGCAAGTGGGATTGTATTTGAGGGAAAAAATTCAATAATGGCTATTAAAGACATTTGTGAAAATACAAATACAAATAGTGTAGTTGTTAATTTTGTCTATGATGTAATTGTTAAACAAATTCCCCCAAAAATAGCATTCAAAACATTATGGGACAATATAGAAGAATAAAAATAAAAATTTAAAAATAATGTCTTGGCGTATGATATGTTAAATAAAAAAACCATAAAAAAAACAATCAAATATCCAATTTATATAATAACAAAATATTATGCTAGAATTTTATATATCTTAGCTTCACATATAATAAATCCTAATAAAAACATAATCCTATTTGAATCAAGTAATGGACGTAACTACACTGGAAACCCAAGATATATCTATGAAGAGATACTCAATCAAGGATTAGATAAAGAATTTAAATGCGTATGGTCACTTGCACAAATAAACACTCAAATTCCAGGGAATCCAATAAAAGTAAAAAGATCATTTTTCAGATTCTTATATTATACTCTTAGAAGTGGAGCATGGATTTTTGATTCAAGACACTTATATTATCTAAGAAAAAATGAAAAAACAAAATACATACAAACATGGCATGGAACACCTCTTAAGAAACTAGCCCTAGACATGGATTACATTGATATGGCAGGTAACAAAAATATTAAAGAATATCATGAAGAATTTAAAAAAAACACAAAAACATGGCAATACCTTATATCGCAAAACGAATATTCAACAGAAATATTCAAAAGAGCATTCGACTTTAAAGGTGAAATATTAGAAATCGGATACCCTCGCAATGATATTTTAATAAATAATAATACTCTTCAATATATTAGTAAGATTAAAACAAAATTTAACATACCTAAAAATAAAAAAATAATCCTTTATGCTCCAACATGGAGGGATAATGAATATTATCAGAGAGGAGAATATAAATTTGCTACAAAAATGGATTTTAACAAAATGTATGCTGAACTAAATAATGAATACATATTAATCGTAAAATTCCATTATCTAGTTAAAGAAAACATAAACTGGGACAATTACAAAGAATTTATTATAGAATGCAACGAAGACTGGGATATCCAAGAATTATACCTAATATCAGATATGTTAATAACAGACTATTCATCAGTTATGTTCGATTATTCAATACTTAAAAAACCAATAATATTTTACACATACGACCTAGAAAACTATGAAAACAATATTCGAAATTTCTACTTCGACATGACAAAAGAAGTACCAGGTCCTATATGTAAAACAAACACTGAATTAATAAATTTTATTAAAAATTATAATGAAGAAGATTATAACAGGGAATATGCAGAAAAATACGAAAAATTCAATAAAAAATTTAATCCTTATGATAATGGGAAATCATCAAAAAGAATAATAGAATTAATAAAAAAATAAAACAAAAAAACCAAACAACATCTCAATTAGGTTAATTTAGAATTCTATTTAGTTAATTAGCCAATGAATGCATAACAACATATTTAAATCATAATTAGTGGATTGCAATCGATAAATCATCATCTTCTTCAATTTTGAATAATTCCACACTAGATAAAAGATAAATCGATACATTAAAATTAAGTTAAAATAAAGTTTTTTGATGAAAAAATTTAATAAAATTTTTCAAATAAGATATTTTTTGGTTATTAAATATTATATCTATTGAAAATGCTTAAATGATAATAAATAATTAATTTAGGGGTCTGAATTTTTTAGTTCTCAGATAGTTGTTGTATGGCCTTTTTTGA
>CADBMS010000115.1 GCA_902795935.1 uncultured Methanobrevibacter sp. | reverse complement strand
TAAATATAAAACTTGATGATTAATGATTAAATCACTAATATATAAATAATTAAGTATTAATTTTGATTATATTAAAATATGTTAAGAAAATATGTTAAGAGTAAAAATTAGAAATAATCATTTTTTTAGTAGGTAGTTAATTATGGATAAAAAAATTCTTAAAAACACAAATAAAAATACTACATTAGGAGAAGTTAGATTTGCAAATACTTTTTTTTCAAGATTTAAAGGATTAATGTTGAAAAAAGATTTGAATGATGGCGGTTTAGTGTTAGAAATACCTGCTGGACGTGGTCGTAGTGGTTCTGCCATTCATATGTTTTTTATGAGAATCCCATTAGATATTATTTTTACTGATGAAAATTTAAAAATTGTTGACATTGCAACATGTAAACCATGGACTATGTACACTCCACGTGAAGCTGCACGAAATGTTATAGAATTAGAAGTAGGCAGTATTGAAAATAGTGGTACTGAAATTGGAGATGTTCTAGAGTATCAATAAATAAATATTTTATATTTCATATAACAATAGCTCTGGTAAATTTATAATAGTTATTCCTTCTATTGTTTCTAATTTATGAGTATTATCAACATCTATTTGTCTCATAGATATTGTGATGATTTTTCCACCACTAACTGCTTCAAAACCACACATTTTTTGACAAACCCCACATCCTATGCATTTTAATAACATAATTTCTACACCAGGAACTATGGCTTTTGCTTCACAGTGCTCTGCTGCTAAACATGGTTCACAATTTTGACATTTATCTAATTCTAATTTTGATGGGAGTACTGTTTCTACATCCCCAACTTCAAAATCTACTGGTACAATTAATGTTTTTACTCTTCCTTTACCAGCTTGTGCTACTGCATTGGTTACAAGAGTGTCTGCTATTCCATTGACAATTTTTGCTATTGTATTTGATGTTGTAGGTGAAACTATTAAAAAATCATATTTTCCCATACTTAATCTACCAGTTATAGGGTAACTAAATTCTTGATCATGTTCTAGTACAAATTCTTTGTAATATCCCCCTGTTACTGATTTAACCCTATCATATAAGCCATACATTTTTAATACTTCTTCTGCAGCTCGGGATAATAATATTGTTATGTCATGTTTTTTTGCTATTTTTTCTAATGTTGTTACACTTTCTTCTAAATAGTGGCCGGCTCCTGTGAAAGCCCATACAATCTTCATATTGATTATCCCCATGATATTTTAAAAAAAAAGAGTGTTTTGTTTAATTTAATTGTTAAATAAAAAAAGATAATTTATATTTAATTATATTGGTATGTATTTGTATGCTTCATCTTTGGTGAATGCATATTCAACAGTTGTATAATTCGATACAAAGTCTTCAACAACATCTGTAACTTCAATGTTATCCATTGTTACTCGTTTAATTAACTCTGCAACTTCTGCCATTTCAGATTCTTTCATTCCTCTACGTGTTAATTCTTGCGTACCTATACGGATTCCTGATGGGTTATCAGAGTTATTAACATTATCTCCAGGTAGTAAATTTTTGTTTAAAATTATATTGTTTGATTCTAATCGTTTAGCTAATTCAGATGCACTGCCAATATCAGATACATTAAGTGCTATTTGATGTGATTGTGTGAAGCCTAAATCTTCGCATAATACATTGAATCCTAGTTCATGTAAGTTTTGTGCTAATGCTTGTGCATTTTTTATTGTTTGTTTAGCATATGCTTCTCCAAATTCTAACATCTCAGCTGTTGCGATTCCAAGTCCTGCTAGGTGGTGTAGGTGATGATTACTTACTACACCAGGGAATACTGCTTCATCTATTTTTGATGAACATTCTTCTTTACAGAGTATTATTCCTCCTTGTGGCCCTGGGAATGTTTTATGTGTACTTCCTACTACTAAATCTGCTCCTTCTTTAAATGGATCTTGGAATTGTCCTCCTGCAATTAATCCTAGTACATGTGCCGCATCATACATTATTTTTGCACCAATTTCGTCTGCTACTTCTTTAGCTTCCTTTACTGGGTGTGGGAATAGGAATAAACTTCCACCAAATAGAATTATTTTTGGTTTCAATTCTTTTATTTGTTTAATCATGGCCTCTATGTCAATATTCATTATATCAGGGTTGAATTTATGTGAGTATGTTTTAAGCCCTCTTATTCCTGCCGCACTTACATCTGCATGGGAGATATGTCCCCCCTTTGGTACTTCCATTGCTATAAGTTTGTCTCCTACATCCCCATATGCAAAAAAACATGCCAAGTTCGCTACTACACCACTTGTTGGTTGTACATTTGCATGTTCTGCATTGAATAATTTTTTGGACAAATCTATTGTGAGGTTTTCTATGTCATCTATGTATTTACAACCTTCGTATAATCTTTGATTTGGTAGTCCTTCGGCGTATCTGTGTGATAAATCTGTTACTAGTGCTTCTTTAACTGCAGCACTTGTAATATTTTCACTTGCAATTAGGTTTAAACTATTTTCCATCCATTTGTTATGGTCTTTCATCAAAGTTTTAAAGTCATTTACATAGTTTTGGTTTTCTGACATATTTTTAACATCCCATAAAATAATTATTGATATTAATAAATTGTATTTATTTTAATTTATGTTTATCATTTTATCTACTAATTGTATTTAGTGTTTTAATTATTTAACAATATAAAAATTTAGTTAAAATAGAATTCTAGAAAATATTTTTTTATTTTTTCATGTGTTTAAGGTTTTATAGAGTATAGTAAGTTTAGGTGATAAAAAATTAGATATATGCTTACAAGTTAAAATTTCAAGGAATGGGACTTAAAAAGTATAAGTTATAACTTATAAGTTAAAATTTAAAAAATATATAATAAATCGAAACAATAAAAAAAGAAATAAAAGTATGAGAATTAAATCCCATACAAACTACGGACTTATTCAAGTGCCGCAGTAATTTGAGCCATGATTTGATCAGTTTTAAAGTGTTGTTGATCCATAGCACCAGAAGGACATGCACCTACACAGGTACCGCATCCTTTACATAATGCAACATTTACTTCAACATGACCATCAACTAAACCTAATGCACCGAATGGACATAATTCTACACAAACTTCACATCCACCACAAACAGATTCATCAGTAGTTGCTACAATAGGTTCAATTTCTACTTCTCCTTTAACCATAGGGATAGCTGCTCTTGAAGCTGCACCTGAACCTTGAGCTACTGCATCAGGAATATCTTTAGGTCCTTGTGCAACACCAGCTAAGTAAACACCATCAGTTAAAGTATCTACAGGTCTGAGTTTAGGGTGAGCTTCCATATAGAATCCATCAGCTGATTTAGATAAACCTAGTGTTTGTCTGAGTTCTTCTGAACCTTCAGCAGCACTTAATCCTACACTTAAAATTACCATATCATAATCATATTCTGTGATTTTTCCAAGTAAGGTGTCTTCTGATCTAATTGTTAAAGTTTGATCATCATTTTCGATGATTTCAGCAGGTCGGCCTCTAATAAATTTAATTCCATATTTTTCTTGAGAGTTTTTGTAGAACTCTTCAAATCCTTTACCAAATGCACGAATATCCATGTAGTATAAAGTTACTTCAGTATCTGGTTCATGATCAATGATTAATTGAGCGTTTTTCATACTGTACATACAACATACACGGGAACAGTATGGTTTACCAATTTGTTCATCTCTTGAACCAACACAGTGAATAAATGCAACTTTTTTAGGTGTTTTTGCATCGGATGGTCTGATAACATGTCCTTCAGTTGGTCCTGATGCGTTGATTTGTCTTTCTAATTCAAGACCAGTGATAACATTTTCGTATCTTCCATATCCATATTCTAATTTTTCTGTTGGGTCATATGGGTCGTAACCAATAGCTGCAATAATAGTACCAACTTCAATTTCAATTGTTTCTGGTTCTTGGTCGTGTATTACTGCTCCACGTTCACATACTTGGTCACATAACATACATTCTATACAGTAGTCTTTGTCAATAGTTGCACAAAGAGGTACTGCTTGTGGGAATGGTATATATGCTGCTTTAAGCATACCCATACCTTCATCGAAGTAGTTAGGTGCTTCAATTGGACATACTTCTACACATGATCCGCATCCTACACAAAGTTCTTCATCAATGTATCTTGGTTTTTTCTCAATTTTAACTGTGAAGTTTCCGATGTAACCATCTACTTCTTTAACTTCTGAATAAGTGATTAATTCAATGTTTTCATGTTTACCTACATCTACCATTTTTGGTGCTAAAATACACATGGAACAATCTAATGTTGGGAATGTTTTATCTAACTGTGCCATACGTCCACCAATGGTTGGATTTTTCTCAACCATGTAGGTTTTGAATCCCATATCTGCTAAATCAAGAGCAGATTGAATACCTGCTACTCCACCACCAATAACTAATGCAGTGTCTTTTACTGATACTGTAGAAGCTTCTAATGGTTCAAGTAATCTTGCTTTTGCTACAGCCATTCTAGTTAAGTCTTTAGCTTTTTCAGTTGCTTCTTCTGGGATGTCTTGATGTACCCAAGAGTTATGTTCACGTAAGTTTGCAAATTCAAATAAGAATTGGTTTAATCCAGCCTCAGATACTGCTCTACGGAATGTAGGTTCGTGAAGCCTTGGAGAACATGCTGCTACTACAATTCTATTCAAGTTGTGTTCTTTAATATCATCTTGAATTTGTTGTTGTCCTGGGTCAGAACAATAGTATTTATAATTTTTTGCTACAACTACGTCTGGTAGTGTTTGTGCATATTCTGCTACTGATTCTACGTCAACAACCCCTCCGATGTTGACACCACAGTGACATACATAAACACCGATTCTTGGTTCTTCTTTAATATTTTCATCTACCATTAAATCACCTTGTACAAGTATAATTTTATCTAGATAAAATTGTATCAAGTATGTATATTCTATTAGTATCTATGAATAAATGTTTCTATCGAAATTTATAAGTAAACTTTATATATTATAAATTTTTTAAAGAAGTAAAAAAAATAATTCTAAAAAATAAAAGCAAAATACAAATAAAAAGCAAAATACACGAACTAAAAGTTAAAACATAGAAAAATAAGATTAAAATAAAGAAAAAAATTATGCAATAAAAATACAAAAATAACAACTAAACTAAAAGAATCCATAAAGGCAAAGTACCTAAAGAAAGGATAGTGCTTAAAAATATAACAGCAGCAGTTCTCTTAAAATTTAAATCATAAATAATCGCATAGGTCAAAACTAACATACCAGAAGGTAAAGCACTATCAACAATAAGTACAATCCGATCTAAACCCTCAAAAGCAAAAAAATTCAATAAAAAAATACCTATAAAAGGAACAATAATTAAACGAATAAAACTAACAATACTAGCATCCAAAAAATAATCTTTAATAGTGCTAAAATCTAAAGTTAATCCTAAAGAAATCATAATTAAAGGAATAGTTAAAGCTGAAAAATAATTTAAAATAGTTAAAACAGTATCAGGAAGTTTTAAACCAAAAAATACAAAAAATAATGCAAAAATAAATGCCCATATAAGTGGAAAACTCAAAACTTTCCTAAAAACAAGCTTATAACTACCTCCAAAAACAAATAACATGACTAAGCCTAAACCAGTAAACATAATCATTGACCCCACATCAAAAAAAACTCCCCTAATTAAACCTTGAACACCAAAAACACTTAAAATTAATGGATAACCAATAAACCCCGAATTAATCATAAATGAAGGCAATAATAAACTCCAAGTAACTTCTTTAGAATAATTTCTTATTTTACACCAAATAAAAACAAAAAATGCAGTAATTAAACAATAAATTATACAAAAAATAGGGAAGAGAGATAAAGTAGATAAAGTAGACAAATCAAGATTAAGTAAAGCTGTGAAAATCATAGAAGGAAAAGCAATATTCACAACAATTTTATTTAAAATTGTAGCATCATCTTCTTTTAAAATATTAACTTTTTTACAAATAAAACCAACAAATACCATTAAAAGTATAATTAAAATTGTTTCAATTAATTTAAAATTCATATAAAAAAAATTCCTTAATATAAGATAAATTATAAAAATAAAAATATATTGTTATTTAATCAACAATACCTTTATTTTCAATTTTATATACTGCTTCACCTTCAGGTAAATGAGGACTATCAACTAATCGAGCAATACGTTTACCTGCCAAACCTTTTTTAAGCCAAATACGATAAGTAGCAGCGTGAGCTAAAACATGACCACCAACAGCTTTAGTAGGACTTCCAAAGAAAGCATCAGGCCTAGCTTGAACCTGGTTTGTAACAAAAACAGCAACATTATAAGTATTAGCAATATTTTGAATAGTGTGTAAATGTTGATTAAGTTTTTGCTGTCTAGATGCTAAAGATTCCCTACCCACATATTCTGCACGAAAATGAGCAGTTAAAGAATCAATAATGAGTAAACGAATATTAGATCCTTTTTGAATAAGTTCATTAACTTTTTCAGCCATTAAAATTTGATGACTTGAATTAAATGCACGTGCAATATGGATTCTAGATAAAGTTTCATCTAAATCTAAACCAAACCCAGTAGCAATTTGTTCAACACGTTCTGGACGGAAAGTATTTTCAGTATCAATAAATACACATTCAGAATCCAAGCCCCCTTGTTCAACAGGCAGTTGAACAGTGACAGCCAATTCATGTGAAATTTGACTTTTACCAGATCCAAATTCTCCATAAACTTCAGTAATAGACTGTGTTTCAATACCACCACCAATAAGTTCATCAAATCCAGAACTTCCAGTTGTAATACGGCCAACATCCCTTCGTCTTTCCATTACATCAAATGCAGTTTCAAAATCTATTTCTTCAGCTTTACGTGCAGCTTCAATGACTTTTTCAGCAACCCCTTCACCAATTTCAGCTTTAACAGATAATTCTTTAGCAGTTGCAGTTGCTAACCTCATCATGTCAGCAAATCCTGCATCTCTTAGTTTTTCAGCAGTCTTTTCTCCCACATTTGGTAAATCTTCTAATTCCACCATTATATTTATCTCCTTCTAAGTAATCTCATTTATAATAATATTTTTAATATTTTTTTAACACGTAAAGATATTGATTCTTGATATTCATCAAAATTTGCATCAGCTATTAATTCAATTTGCCTACCATTTAATTCTTCAACTTTATCTTCTAGGGCACCTTCATCACCAGTTTCATTAATAATTTGTACAACTTCATCAACTGACATTTCTAATACTTTTTCAGCATATTTACCAAAGAAAGTTACACCCACATCTACTCCACTATCATCAACTATTCTAGCAGGTAGCATTAATAATGGCTTAGGTGAACCTATTTCTTGACCACAAAATTCACAAATAGCCTCTTCAACATCCATATTTACTTGATTATTACAATGAGGACATCTATAAGATAGTAATCTCCCACCTCGAGGATTAACTAATTCTCCAGAAATTTTTATATTTTTATCATCTTCAGTTAAATCTTCAATTAATTTAGTTTGATAAACTAAATCTTCAAGTTCAGCCATAGTTGGTAAATTCTTAGTTTCTTCTTCTGATGCTAATACAATCTTTGTAGAATTTCCTATACTTAAATTAAGTTCGTCCCTATAAGCAATTCTTGGATTTTCTATTTTTAATACAGTGCCTTCTTCAAATATTTTATCTGCATTATCATCCCATAAACTACATTGAATTAATCCCGTTGCATCTGCTAAAGTCATTGATCTTACTTTACCAGCAGTTCCGTCTGATCTTGTGAATTCATTGATATCAGAAATATCTAGTACACGTGCTATTAATCTTACATTTCTTTGATCTTCATCAAGTTCATCAATAGTTTTTGATGTGTATAGCATTTCTTCTAATGTTTCAAATGTTGGCAATAACCTTTCTTCATCTTCTGTTGCTTGAATTATTCTTGCAGTTTTCCCTATGTTTAAATCAACAGAGTATAAACCAAATTTTACTCTAGCATTTTCGATTTTAATTGCATCACCTAATTTTAAGATAGTGTTGGCTTTTTCATCCCATAGTGATATTCTTATTACTTCAGTTCCATCACTTATATCTGCAGATCTTACAATTCCTGTTGTTGCATCTTCTCTTTGGAATTCTCGAATGTCATTTAGAGTCACTATTCTTGCTAATACATCCACTTCCATGCCTTCATCTTGAATTTGAGATACATGTTCTAGTGACATAGGTTGTAGTTGCATTCTAAATTGATCTAATTCATATTCAAGTTCTGAATCCAAGTCTTCAGGATTTATTGTTAATCCCGTATTCCAATTTGTGTTTACTCTATATCCTGAAGGAGCATAATCATCAAATTCCATGTCCCCTCCAGATATTCTTATAATATCTCCTTTGTTGATTGGTAAATTTGTATCTTCACCCCATAGCGTAACTCTTATTGAACCTGTTTCATCCATTATTTCTATAGATTTAACATATCCATTTGTACCGTCTTGTCTTTGGAATGTTATTGTATCTTGAATTTTTGTAACTAAACCTATTAGATTTACATCTTTTATGTCTCCAACATCCCCTATTTTTCGAATTTCTTTTTTGAATGTTGGAACATCAAATTCCCCTTTGATGATTCTTCCCATCCACGGGTGAGATATGTTTATTTCACCATTTCTTTCACTAGTTCTTGCACCTATTACTTTTATTGTATCTCCTTCTTTTAAGGCCAATCTTTCTATTAATGCTGTGTCTTTTCTCCAAAATGTGTATTGTGCTTTTCCTGATGCATCTTGTAATTCTATAGATGCCACATGTTCTTCATTTCCATTTTTATCTAAGTATGTTCGTATTCCTTGTACTTTTGTAATTCTTGCTATGATATTTACTTCTTCACCGGGAGTGATGTCTGCAATAGGAGTTATTTTTTGTTCAATGTATTCTGGAGCTCCGGGTAATGATTCTAATTTTGTTAATTTTGTGGTTCTTTGTAATTGTAATTCAGTTCCGCCCCTAAAACCTTCTTTTACTGTTACGGGTCTTAGTTGTATTAGGTCCCCTTCATTAATTCCTTCTAAGAGTTTAATATTTTCTGTCCAAAACACCGCCCTTATCTCAGCTGTTCCATCGTTAAGTATTATATTTGCTAGTTCACCTCCTTTTGACTTTGCTCTTTTTGATTTAAATGGTGTTGGATTCGTCATTTTCATTATTCGGCCACCAACATTAGCACGATCATTTCCTATCATTAAATTGTTTAGTTTGTCTAGTTCTGTTGGTTTTTGACTATCTCTAGATTCATTTGTTTCTTCTATGTGTTCTCCAACTACTAATCTTGCAATATCTCCATCAGACATGAAATCTAAATCTACACCCGTGTCTTCGTATTCTTGTTTGACTTCTTGCATTCTTTTTAGGAATTCTTCTTCAGATAGTTTATCTGATATTCTTTGATATTCCTTTTTGACTTCTTCATCCATCAGACTCCCTCTATGCATACTTAATTATATTTAAAAATTGAATTTATTTATAAATTTAATGTTAAAGCATTTGATAAGTATTATTTTCTAAATTTTATATATATTATTTTTAAATTATTTTGATTAATTATTATTTAATTATATATTGATTTTTATTTTTTTTATAGTTGATTTGGATTTAGGATTTACAATAAGATAAGTTATAACTTATAAGTTAAAAGTTATAAGTTAAAAATTATAATTTAAAAGTTATAATTTAATGAAAAATAATAAACTAGATAAAAAAAATATAAAAATAAAATAAAATCTCAATTGGGGGAACAAAATGCCAGAAACAATGGCAGAAAAAATATTAAGAAAAGCAAGTGGTAAAAAAGAAATACACGCAGGAGAAACAATAATTGCAAACATAGACAAAGCAATGATACATGACTTAACTGGACCATTAGCAATAGATGCCTATAAAAAAATAGGTACAAAAAAACTATGGAACCCAAAAAAAGTCATAGCTATACTAGATCATCAAGTTCCAGCAGACTCCATAAATGCAAGTCAAAACCATATAAAAATAAGAAAATTCATAGAAAAAGAAGGAATAGAAAACTTTTATGACATAAAAGAAGGAATATGCCACCAAGTACTGCCAGAAAAAGGCCATATACTACCTGGAGAACTAATAGTTGGTACAGACTCACATACCTGCACACACGGAGCTTTAGGAGCATTTGCAACAGGCATAGGATCAACAGATATGGCCATGGTATTTGCAACAGGAAAATTATGGCTAAAAGTACCAGAAACCATACAATTCAATATTAAGGGAACCCCAAAAAAACATACCCACGCTAAAGACATCATACTACACATAATAGGTAAAATAGGAACAGATGGAGCAACATATAAAGCATGCGAATTCACAGGACCAACAACCAAAAATATGAC